>JBJDWY010000157.1:0-5637 GCA_051866255.1 Anaerovibrio sp.
ATTTTTAGTCTGAACAGAGTGCACAACCTCACAAAACTCATCCGTTAATGTTCCAAAAGTCTCGTACCTTCACGACGATAAACTGAAATTTACCAATTTTTATGGTATGGTCTTGGAAATCTTGCTGACGGCACTGTTTTTCAGCAAATCCTCAATGCGGTGCTGGATGTCCAGTGCCTCGGCATGGAGTGCCTTGGCAAGGTTCAGCTCGCTGGTATTGTCGTTTTCTATGCCGGTGAGGAAGTGCTGCCAGCTTTCAACGGAAAGACGTGCCTCCTGGCTGCGCATTTCCTTCAGGTACTGGGCACCGTCATTGACAGGTATCTCATCCAGCTCCTGCTGGCGTTTTTCCAGAGCAGGAATGATATCGGATTTGATGTAGCCTGCCAGCTTGCTGCGCTGGGTGCCGGTCAGCCTGCCGTCTTCCGTAGCGGTCATTTTCTTGAAGTTGGTCTGCTGGGTATCCAGAATGTCATTGTATTTGTCTATGATGTTTTGGGTTGCCCTGGTATACGCCATCAGCCCGGAGGTCTGGATAGGGCCGATAAAATCAAGGAAATCACGGTAGTTCAGTATCTTGGTAACCTGCCAGTTATCCTCTTTCTGATTCAGCAGCAGGTTCAGGGTAAACAGGGTGCCGGTGTACTCGTCCCTTACCTGCACCTTTGCCATGGCAGTATCCTTGGTGTGGCTGACGCTTTCAATTTTTACGAATTTTGTATTGCGCAGCTGGGAACGTTCAATAAGATATTCATAGTCGATGCCCAGCTGACGTCCTTTCAGCAGGTTGTCCCCTCCCGGCTGCAGCCAGCTGCCATTCTGTACATAGGCAGTAATCAGCTGGCAGGTTCCCTCGGTGACCTGGGGCTTGATTTTGATATAAAACTGCTCGAACATGACCTTGGTCTGGTCAGAAAGTTTGGCGTCCTGGGCAAACATATCCCTGGTCAGGTCATCGTAGGCATGCTCCACCACGGAATTTACATCGCAGTATGCCTGCACTGTTTCTGCATCGTGGGATTCTATGGCGCTGCTCAGCTTGTCCAGGGCGTATTCCGGCGTATTGGCATAAAAAATCCGCCACAGGGAAAAGCCCAGGATAAAAACCAGCAGTATCAGCGTGCCAATCCGTTCGTATTTTGTTCGTCTGCGCCGTTTTTCCAGTTGCGCCTGCCAATCAAAGTTTGCCATTGTATGTTAATCCACCTCAGAATTTTATTAGTGTAAATAAACCACAAGCATTATACTACATTTTTGCTATTTTTTACAATGAAATAGGAGAGCCGGAGAGGGAAATGTCCAAGGCTGGCAGATACAATACAGAAAAACGCGGAAAAATGCAAAAAGGCCTGGGAAATTTAAGATTTAAGCTATACATGACGATATAGTAATTACAAAGACTAGGATTATCGCGACAAGGATGTCGAAACTATGATATGCTCAAGGAGGAATTATTATGGCAACAATCGGCAGCTATGCACAGCAGCTTTCGCTTCTCAACCAGCTGAATATGAGATATTCTTCTGCCATGAAGCATGCTACTGCTATTGCAACAGGCAACAAGGTAAACAGCGCAGCAGATGATGCGTCCACTTATTCTATCGGCAAATCCATGGGCGTGCGCATTGGCAGCCTGGAGCAGGCGGATGCCAACACCCAGACCAGCTCCAGCATGCTGAAGGTGGCAGATGGCGCCATGAGCAACACGCTGGATATCCTCACCACTATGAAGGAAAAAGCCTTGGCAGCGGCAAATTCTACCGCCAGGGACAGTGACCGTGCCAACATCCAAAAGGAGCTGAACCAGTACATCGACCAGATTACGGACAACTCTTTGGTGGAGTACAACGGCATGGCACTGATGAATGGCAGCAATAACTATGCCACCCAGCTGACCACTCAGGCCTATACCAATACCAGCCTGGGCACCGAGGTAACAGGCAGCACAAAGCTGACCGACCTTACCCGCCGCGCCGGGGACAATCTGGGCATTGCCTCCACGGATACCATCAACGTGTCCTACGTGAAGGATGGCAAGACCTATCACACCAGCTATACTGCCGGTGATACCACCCTGGAGGACATCTTCAAGAATGCCAACAACGCAGGGGGTGGCAATGTATTTGACACCACCCTGGGGACTACCAAGGAAATAGGTACCGATTCCTCCGGCAATCTGCAGGAGACCGTGGACGGCAAGAATGCCATCACCGTCAAGGCTGCAGAGGCAGGCAAGGCAGGGGAGATTTCCGGCTTTACCATTTCCGTAACTGATGCCAGCGGCAACGAAAAGAAGGCTGTCAACAATGTCCTCAGTGATTTTACCGAGTCCATCGGGGCAGCTGAGAACAGAGCTGATAACTCCTTGACATTGCAGGTGGGAGCAGATGCAAATCAGTCCATCCAGGCAGGGCTGGGGAATATTTCCGCCCGTGCCCTGGGGCTCATCGGCAGTGACGGTTCCTATCTCAGCGTGGGCACCGTGCAGGATGCCAGCGCCGCCATCAGCGTCATTGACAACGCCATCAACAAGGTTTTGGAGCAGTCCACCAACGTAGGTGCCCTCAGCAGCCGCTTGGAATACACCCACAGCAATCTGGTGACCCAGGGTGAGAATCTCACTGCGGCTCAGACTACCCTGATTGGTGCGGATATTGCCAAGGAGCTTACCCAGTTTACCAGCGACAATATCCTCATGCAGGCATCCCAGGCGATGCTGGCCCAGTCCTATCAGAATTCCAGCTGGTTCCTGAATCTGCTGGGCTGATGCCGGGCAAAATTGTGTTGACTGATATTTGCTGCTGCCCGCTCTTTGGAGCGGGCAGTATTTTTTTGCAGAAAATTGGCAGGTTTTAGCAGGAAAAAAGATTTGTATGACGAATATATAAATATGGGTGAGTTTTAGCTTTTGGAGGGAAGGTGGAATTTATGACGGCTTCACAGAGTGCGATGCACAAGCAAAAGCAGAAGTATCTGCATCTGCTGGCGGAAAAGTATCCAACTAAGGAAGCGGTGTATGCTGATTTGATTAATTTGCAGGCCAGCCTGTGCCTGCCGAAAGAGGTAGAGCATTTTGTCAGTGACCTGCACGGTGAATACGAGCTTTTTTATCATATATTGAACAACTGCTCCGGGGTTATCAAGGAGAAGGTGGATTATGTTTTCGGGGCGCGGCTGACTACGGAGGAAAAGGCGGAGTTCTGCACCCTGATTTATTATCCGGTGGAAAAAATGCAGCAGATGCAGGCGGAGAGGAAAAATACTCCTGAGTGGTACAGGGAAAATCTGTCCCGGCTGCTGGAGGTCAGCAAGCTGATGACCTACAAATATCCTTTGGCCAAGGTCAAGAGCTTTGTGCCGAAGAATTACCGCAGCGTGATTACAGAGCTGTTTAACACCCATCCAGAGGCGGACAGGGCGCAGTTTTTGTACAGCAAGCGGCTGCTGAATATGATTGTGCAGGTGGGAGGCTCCGAGGACTTCATTGTGGCGCTGACCCAGCTCATCAAGTGCCTGGCAGTGGGACATATGCACATTGTGGGTGATTTCTTTGACAGGGGCAACCGGCCTGATACGATTCTTGATATGCTGCTGGAGTATCATTCGCTGGATATTCAGTGGGGCAATCACGATATCCTGTGGATGGGAGCTGCCTGCGGCAGTGAGGTGTGCATTGCCGGGGTAGTCAGGAACAGCCTGCGCTACAAGAATACAGAGGTGCTGGAGAAGGGGTATGCCATCAGCTTGCGCCCCCTGACTATGTATGCCCAGCGTGTCTATCCTGATGAAAATGCCCTCAAGGCATCGGAAAAGGCGATTTCCATGATTATGTTCAAGCTGGAGGGGCAGCTGATTCTCCGCAATCCTGATTTTCGCATGGAGAGCCGCCTGCAGCTGCAGAATGTGGACTACAATGCCAGCTGCTACCGCATCAATGGCAAGCGCTATGAGCTGTCCAGTGCCTATTTCCCGACGGTAGACCCGAAGAATCCCTATGAGCTGACGGAGGAGGAAAAGCAGATTATCGGGGATTTGAAATCCTATTTCATTGAGAGCGAGCGGCTCAGGCGCCATGTGGATTTCATCTACAAGAAGGGCAGCGTGTATACCTGCTGCAATCAGAACCTGCTGTTCCACGGCTGCGTGCCGCTGAACTGGGATGGCACCCTCAAGGAGGTCACCTTTGACGGCAGGAGCTATAAGGGCAAGGAGTACATGGATTACTGCGACCAGATGGCGCGGCGGGCCCAGTCCGGGGAGGACCAGCGGGCTCTTGATTTCATGTGGTTTTTGTGGAACGGGCTGCTGTCACCGATTTCCGGCAGGGAGTTTACTACTTTTGAGCGGATGTTCTTGGAGGACGAGAGTACCTGGAAGGAGCCGTCGGACCCTTATTATGAGCTGGTGGACCGGGAGGAAATCTGCGAGGAGATTCTGGAGGAATTCGGCCTGAACCCGAAGGAAGGCCATATTATCAACGGCCATGTGCCGGTGAAGGTGGCAAAGGGTGAAACTCCGATTAAGGCCGACGGCAAGGCATTGTGCATTGATGGCGGCTTCTGCCGGGCTTATCACAAGAAGACGGGCATCTCCGGCTATACCCTGATTTTCAATTCCCGCGGCTTCCGCCTGCTGGAGCATCAGAATGTGGCTGATGTCAGGGAGGCTCTCAGGAACAACAAGGATATTGAGTCGGTGTCCCGTACCATTGAGCTGCAATCCAAGGTGACTACTGTAGGGGATACGGACGAGGGCAAGCGCATCCAGGAAAAGATCACGGATTTGTACAGCCTGCTGCTGGCCTATGAGAATGGCACTATTAAGCCCCAGGATTAAAAAGCTTTCGGGGGCATGAAAATTGCTCTGCTTGCTAAAGTGGATGAATTATTGAATTGATGAAATAATGAAATTGATAAATTTTGTGAAAGGTTTGGTTTTATGGCGGAAAAGGCGTTTATCTTTGACATGGACGGAGTAATCATTGACAGTGAGAACCTTCATTCTATTACCAAGGTGCAGGCGATACGCTCCTTCGGGGTGGATGTCAGGGAGGCGGATTTGAATTTGGAGAGCTATGTGGGCAGGAGCGCCAAGTCATTTTTCAGCGATGTGATTGCCAAATATCCTGAGCTGGGTGATGACTGGGAAGTGATTGCCAGGAAGAAGCATGAGCTTTATCAGAAGATTTTGCGGGAGGATCCTGACTTGAAGCCGATAGAAGGCATACCTGAGCTTTTGGAGAGGCTGAAGGAAAATGGCTATAAAATCGGGCTGGGCTCGTCTTCTGTCATGGCAAATATCCAGCTGGTGCTGGGGCGCTTCGGCATCATGGATTATTTTGATGCCATTGCTGCCGGCAGCGAGGTGGAGCATGCCAAGCCGGCGCCTGATGTATACCTGCTGACGGCAAGCCGCCTGGGGATTGCCCCGGAAAACTGCACCGTGGTGGAGGATGCCACTGCCGGTATCGCCGCCGCCAAGGCTGCCGGTATGCGCTGCATTGCCGTGCGCAATCCCAACTCCGGGGCACAGGATTTCAGTCAGGCAGATGTGGTGATTGACAGATACGATGAAATCAAATTGTGAATTTCAGTTTATCGTAGTGCTTGATTGTTACTTCGTGCATATACTGACTGA
>JBJDWY010000158.1:0-24820 GCA_051866255.1 Anaerovibrio sp.
TCATTCAGTATATGCACGAAGTAACAAACCAGCACTACGACAAACTGAAATTTATATCGTCCCGAAAATGCGATCACCGGCATCCCCCAGTCCAGGCACGATATATCCATGGTCATTCAGGTGGTCATCAACGGCTGCCACATAAACAGGCACATCAGGATGCTCCTCATTGATGACCTGCACCCCCTCCGGGGCTGCCACCAGGCACATGAGAATGAGGTTCTTCGCCCCCTTCTCCTTCAGCATGGTAATAGCTGCCGAAGCGGAGCCGCCAGTTGCCAGCATCGGGTCCACCACCAGCATGGTACGCTCCGCAATATCGCTAGGCATCTTGCAGTAATACTCCACCGGCTTCAGTGTCTCAGGGTCACGATACAAGCCGATATGACCAACCTTGGCGGTAGGAATCATATTTACCACGCCGCTCTGCAGCCCCAGCCCTGCCCGCAGGATAGGCACCACGCACACCTTTCGGGAGGCAGCCAGCTGCCTGCCTGTGCACTTGCCCATCGGGGTTTCGATTTCCACATCCTTCAAAGGAAAATCCCGGGTGATTTCATAAGTCATCAGCATGCTGATTTCCTCCAGCAGCTGGCGGAAATCCTTGGTGCCGGTTTCCTTCATGCGCATGATAGTCAGCTTGTGCTGAATCAGCGGATGGTCAATCACAGTTACCTTCAAATCTGCCATTTCAACCACTCCTTCAAAGTCAAATTTTCACACTATACTACAAAGCCGGGGGCTAAACATCCGCGCCCCCAGCCTATCAGTCATGCAGTATATGAACAGCAAATTATCAATATTTATTACTCATACAGAGGATACTTGGCGCAGAGAGCCGCTACACGCTGGCGTGCCTGCTCACGGGCAGACTCATCCTCAGGATTATCCAGCACCAGGGCGATAATATTGGCAACCTCTATCATATCATCCTCCTTGAAGCCGCGGGTGGTCAAAGCAGGAGAGCCAAGACGGATGCCGCTGGTTACGAACGGGCTCAGCTTTTCAAATGGAATGGTGTTCTTGTTGGCAGTAATCCCCACCTCATCCAAAAGGTTCTGAGCCACCTTGCCGGTGATATTCTTGCTGGTCAGGTCAACCAGCATCAGGTGGTTGTCAGTGCCGCCAGAAACAATACGGAAGCCGTCTGCTGCCAGGGTATCAGCCAAAGCCTTGGCATTCTTGATAATCTGAGCCGCATACTCCTTGAACTCAGGGGAAAGGGCTTCCTTCAAGGCTACTGCCTTGCCTGCAATAACGTGCATAAGAGGGCCGCCCTGAATGCCAGGGAAGATAGCCTTGTTGAACTGCTGGCCAAACTCGGCATCCTTGCAGAGGATGAGGCCGCCGCGAGGGCCCCGGAGAGTCTTGTGGGTAGTGGTAGTTACCACATCAGCATAAGGCACAGGGCTTGGATGATAGCCAGCTGCTACGAGACCGGCAATATGCGCCATATCCACCATGAGATATGCGCCTACACTGTGGGCGATTTCCGCCATGCGAGGGAAATCAATGGTACGGGCATAAGCGGAAGCACCAGCCACAATCAGCTTCGGCTTGCACTCCTCCGCAATCCTCTGCACCTCGTCATAATCCAGAGCCTCAGTCTCAGCACTTACGCCATAAGGCACGATGTTGAAATACTTGCCGGACATATTGACAGGAGAACCGTGAGTCAGATGGCCGCCATCCGTCAGGTTCATGCCCATAACGGTATCACCAGGAGTCAGCAGGGCAAAGAAAACTGCCATGTTGGCCTGGGCGCCGGAATGAGGCTGTACGTTGGCATACCCGGCACCAAACAGCTCCTTGGCCCGGTCGATAGCCAGCTGCTCAACCACATCCACATGCTCGCAGCCGCCATAATAACGCTTGCCAGGATAACCCTCGGCATACTTGTTGGTCAGCACGCTGCCCTGGGCAGTCATTACTGCCGTGCTGACAATATTCTCAGAAGCAATCAGCTCCAGCTTGTTGCGCTGGCGGTTCAGCTCCGCATCAATAGCCGCTGCCACCTCAGGATCTACGGTTTTCAAATCATTCATCAAAGCCATCTAAATAAATCCTCCTAAAATACATTGGTTAAATATATTATAAAAAATATATCACTTATTCTCTAGAGCCATCATCTTGTCAATGCGGCGCTGATGGCGTTCCTCATGGGAAAAATCGGTGGTTACCCAGACGCGGACAATCTCACCGGCAGGCCCGAAGCCGATTACCCTGCCTCCCATAGCCAGCACGTTGGCATCATTGTGCTCACGGGACATGCGGGCAGAGAACACATCATGGCAGAGAGCCGCCCTGATGCCCTTGACCTTGTTGGCAGCAATGGAAATCCCCAGCCCCGTGCCGCAAAGCACGATGCCCCTGTCAGCCTCGCCGCTGGACACCTTGCCGCAGACCTTTTCGGCAATATCAGGATAATCCACAGAATTGCCGTCAAAAGTCCCCACATCCTCCACCTGGATATCCTCAAACTCAGCCAGAACCTTCTTCACGGAATCCTTCAGCTCTACCGCGCCGTGGTCGCAGCCAATCACTAATTTCACTACAGTATCCCCTTTCCAGCCTGCCAGCAAGCATAAGCAAAGACAGGCACAATCGCAAAATCACAAAATAAATAAGAAATATGTGCATGTTGCCACGCAACCGTCAAAATACAATTGTGCTTCCAACAAATGCTATACCATTTTACCATAGAAAATGAAAGCGTGCAGAAATATTTTGCTTATAAGCTAAAAATCATTGCAAACCGCTTACTGCTCTACATGCCGGCCTGCCGCTTCATATATTTTACTGCGCTCCTTGTAGCTCAGGTGGTTGCTGGCATTGGGCACAGGGCCATACAATTCCTCCAGCCAGGGCCAGAGATTGACCGCCGCATATATATCAAAGCCGCTATGAGCAATCAGCTGTGCCGCCCACTCATCCGCTTCCCGTTCCTCACGCTTCAGCACATGGGAAAGCTGCACCGCCTCCCAAAAGGCTTCTACGGATTTTCTAGCCATCTCCGGCATTTCAGGTTCCGCATCACCTGCCTGCCCTTCTGCCGCCAGTTCCTTGGTCAGCTCCTTTGCCGCCCGGCGCAGGTAACGGCAGGCCAGCGGCGCACGCTTCATGGCCGCCACAGGATGCCCCAGCACCTGATGCCCCAGCTCATGAGCCAGAATCACCGCCAGCTCATCATCGGATAAAATATTCAATACGCCCCGGTTCACCACAAAAATCCCCCCCGGCAAAGCGTAAGCATTAAACTTCTCATTTGGCGTCACCAGCACCAGCGCATCATTTTCCATCTGCCAGCCCTCTGCCTGCGCCGAATCGCCATTCATGCTGACTGCCGCCTTTATCAGCTTGTCCAGCACACGCCGCGCCCTTTCTTCCTCCTCCGGCAGTGCTTCTCCTGCCTTCAGCTTCTCATGCAGGAAAGAATACATATAGTACCGCCCGGCAGGCTCCGCCGTAAAATACCTTATGGCCGCTTCTTCCCTTTCCCCTGCCCGGCAATACGCAGACGGAAGCAGCAGCACGCAAAGCAGCAGCCCTGCCAGCACCCTGTTCAGCAATATCATGCCCCTCATGCCAACCACCTCAAAATACCCTTGCAAAAATAAAACCCCGGCTTTATAATAGATATAGAGAAAGTGCTACCAGTAGACGGTTAGCCCCCAAGATGTCAGTCTAGAAATAACCGCTTTCTTTGGGTGTTTCGGCGGTTATTTCTGTCTATCGTTAATGTCTTTGCCTATCATATAGCCAAAACATATCGCAGTCAGCAGCATGCTGATTATGCTTATGAACAGCTCAACAGACATGGCATCACGTCCCTCCTTTGCTAAATTCCTCATGCGAGGTTTCTATGTCATCGGAGAGTCACAGTCCCTCCGTTATCGTGTTCAGGAGGGCTAACCGCCTACCGTTATGGTAGCACCATTTTTATTATAGCAAATATGTTTGTATCCTGCAATGTGATATTGCAGGATTTTTTGTGTAATTTTTTATTCTGTAATGCACGGTTATGCTAATACAAAAAGCCCCTGCCTCCGCAAAACGGAAACAGAAGCTTTCTGCTAAAATTATCTTACCTTTTGGAGTTGGGACACCACTTATCAGAAGTAGAAATTCACCTTACCTGCTGCAGTCCAGCCCTTGTAATCCATGAAAGTTTTCTCCATGGAGAGGTCAAGCACTGCATTCTTGGCCATGCTTGCACGGTAGCCAAGGCTCAGGTACAGCACGTTGGCATTGTAATCATTGGTAGGCATAGCCACGCCATTGATGTAGGCATTGTAGCTGCCGGAAAGTCCCCTGCTATAAGCAACACCGCCATACAAACCGCTGGCATCAATCAGGTTTACACCCAGCTTTGCAGTCCAGTTGTTGCTGTCATCGCTCTTGATTACGTTGCCAGACCTGGTGGCATAGCTATCCACGCTAATCTTGTCATAAGCCAGCTGGACATAAGGGTTCAGTGTCAGGCGGTCGTTCTGGGCAATCTTTGCGCCGTAGCCCAGCATAGCACCTGTATCCGTAGTCCCCCACTTGCTGCTATCATACTCACTGTCAAACTTGCCGGTATGAATCATATAGTCAATATACTGGTCATTCGGCAGCATATGAGTACCATACACACCAAAGTCAAATGCGTTGTCAATATCAATGCGGCCATTCTGAGCCGGGCCATTGAAATCTGCATTACCAGTAGTAGTGCCGATATAAGCACCCAGGTAATCATTCTCACCAATCTGAGTATCATAACCCAGCTGGAAGTTGTTGGTGTTAATGGTGGACTTGTCATAGACATCGCCGCCATCTACATCCATGTTGGTGTGCTTGTACTGGAACCACATCTTATCAGGAGCAGGGCGTCCCTCGTCAACAGCGGAAGCAAAGCCGCGGATTTCCGCAGTACGGTTCACCACGTTGTTTGTCAGCACGTTGGTGATGGCAGTTGCCGCACGGGCAGAAGTTACGCCAGGAGCAGCTGCAGTCTTACCTGCCTGCTGAACAGCAGCTGTCAGCTTCTCTTTTTGTACCTTCATATACTGGCTGGCATCGGCCGGAATGTCACTTAAAGCCGCATCTATAATACCTAATACTCTCTCTTTTTCATCAGCATCTGTCAAGGCTTCAGCAGCTTCCCTTGCTTCTTCCAGTGCTTTTCTGCTGTCTTGCAGTGCCGTAACCTGCTCGCTGCTAGTCAGTCTATCCAAATCCTCCGCAGCAGGAAGCTTCGTTGCAAATGGATTAGCAGCTGCTACAGCATCAGCAGATACTCCTGCCCAAACATCAACTTTATTTATAGCGTTTAATGCTTCTGCCAAGCTTTCCCCTATTGCTGCGCCAGCTGCATCATCAGCAGCTTTATCAACGATATTGGCATTTTCCTCTACACCTGCCTGACTAAGAGCCTCAGAAAGTTCCTCGGAAATACCACCTTCAGCGTTTTGCACAGTAACCTTTTGCACACCAGACAAATGCATATTTCCCAATGCAGCTACAAGACTTTCTTCATCAGAAGCATCCACTATTATATTTTCCGCTTCTATATTTGTAGGTGCAGTTCCTGCCAAATTATTGTATACCTTTGCACCGCTCTCCAAGTTCAAGGTAGTGACCTTAACAACATTTTCATCTCCACCACGAACCTGCAACATTCCGCCAGATTCAACATTTAGTGTCCCAATATTCATCTCACCGATAAGTTCCACAGAATTGGAATGATCTCCATCGTTGCTACCCTTTATAGTCAAGGTATCAATGCTTCCATTGAAGGCAAAATTTTCTGAACCTGCCTGTACATCAATTTCGACATTATTTAACGAGCCACCAAATGCACCATCGGCATAACTCAAACTACCACCAGCAGTTCCTGCGGACATCTTATAATAATTCGCCCCATCAGCACTGCCTATCGTAAGAACAGTATCTGCACCCAAAGATAATCCATTGGCCATCCCAGCACCTGCAACATCAGCAGCCTTTTCAAAATCTGCAAATGAAATATCTACGTTGCCAGCAGCTAATGTATCCTTAAACCAATCACTTATACTATATGCATCACTGGTTTCAATAGCCTCATCACCAAAGTAATATGTTCCATCCTGCTTAGTAACTTCTGCCGCATAAGCATCCCCAGGCGCAAAGCCAAAACTAACCCCCATGCTCAAAGCCATGCCGACCATAATTGCCAGCTTCTTATTGCTCTTTTTCATCCTCATACTGAATATCCTCCCATACCTTATTTTCCGGCAATGCGGACTTACCCCATCATTTTGTGATATAATAATAAGTACGCAATTTGATGGACTATGAACGCAATCCCTTTTGCATTTTCGTATAAAACCATAAACTTTAAACAACTATGCGTTTATTATACTCTCAATTGCGTATATTTTCAATACCTTACATGAAAAATAATTGAAAATTCAGCGTTTTTCCATGTTTTTTACAAGGATGTGACCAATTATGAGTATATGCCAACGCATTTTTGAACGTATGGGACAGGATAACGCACGGCTGCGGGCACTTGCTGCCAGTATAAATGTTGCCCCCAGCACTGTTACCTCCTGGAAATCCCGTGGCAGTGACCCCCCTGCAAAATATATAGTCGCAATTGCGGCTTTTTTAGGCGTGTCACCAATGTGGCTGCTAACCGGCGAAAATGAAACAATCTCCGAAACAAAATCCGATAAATACGATGAATATGATCCCCCTAACAACATTACCAGCACCGCGCCTTATCAGGCTATACCTGATAAGGATGAAGCTCATCGGGAGCTGACCGAGCTTTTTGACTCCCTTGACCGCCCGGGCAAAACCCTGATGCTGGCTGCCGGGTACAAGGAACAGCTGCGCCTTGCCGAAGCACGCAAGGAAACTGCGCCACGCATCTGCGCCCTTGATAAACTCACCCCGGCCACCAGCTGCACCGATTAATTTTTCACTAACAAAAAGCCCTTAGTCCATATGGCAGAATATGCCAGCCAGACTAAAGGCTCTGTTTCTCAATCACACACAGCAATGTTCACTTTATTATTGCAAAAAAAAAATTATCGTTATATAATAGAGACATGAAAGGTGCTACCAGCAGACGGCTAGCCCGCATGAGGTTGGTCAAAAATAACTGCTCACTTTTGGCGATTGCGGCGGTTATTTCTGCTTATCGTTCATATCTTTGCCAATCTGATAGCCGAAGCTAACACAGGCAATCATCAGGCACACGATGCCGATGAACTGCTCCATTGACATAATAATCACGCTCCTCTCCGTCAGATTCCCCATAGGGGCTTCGGGCGAGGTTGCAGGTGCTTCGTTGTGACAGACACGCGGAAGCTAACCGCCTACCGTTATGGTAGCACCACCTTCGTTATATCAAATACATCCGTTTCCTGCAATGTCATGTTGCAGGAATTTTTTTATAAATTTTACGTCCTTTGTAATGAATCCCTCTTTATTGCGTATAAAGGACAAAGACAAGAAAACAACAAGCAAATAAGCAAAATAACTAAAAAACAAAGAAAGAGGCGATTGAAATGACTATGGATAAGAAAGATGCTATGCTGAACGATGATGAGCTGGACATGGTAACAGGCGGTGCCGCTGCTACCTTCCTGCAAAAGCGCGAGGATGGCAAGGTGGATATGTTCTACATCTCCGGCCAGGGCAATATTGATGCCTTCAAAAAACTGCTGGCAGGCGGTTCTGTTGACAAGATTGATATTTCTATCAGCTACAGCAGTACGCGCGGCGTTTCACCTGATAAGGTTGATACCGTTATTGCCAGGAGAAAAGCAAGAAATCCTCAGATGGAAGTTGTCTGGATGAACTAAATTAAACCACATTGACCAAACAAAGAGAGAGCGGCATTATCACAGGCCCCGCAACCCACGGAGGCTGTGATATGCCGCCCTCTTTTCATTTATCCGAATTATATCTTTATCCCTATTATATGGATATTGCCGCCCGGATTTCATCCTCGCTGATGGCGCCATGCCGCAGGATTTTTATCTTGCTGCCGGTGCAGTCCACGATGGTGGACTCAACGCCAACAGGGCAGGTGCCCCCATCCAGTATCATTGGCAGCCTGCCAGCCATATCAGCATACACTGCGTTGGCAGACAGGGGGCTGGTATGGCCGGAAATGTTGGCACTGGGCACAGCAAGGGGCTTCCCCACAGCCTGCAATAATGCCAGCGCCACCGGATGCGCCGGTATGCGGACGCCCACTGTATCACGGCCTCCTGTCACCTTATAGGGCACAGCGGCAGCCTTGGGCAGCACCACGGTGATGGGCCCGGGGCAGAATTTCTCCATCAGCAGCCTGGCATGACGAGGCACATAGGCTGCCACCTGGGACACCATGCTCACATCCGCCACCTGCAAGGAAAAGGCCTTGCTGGCAGGGCGGTTTTTCGCCTCGTACAGGGCTTCCACAGCCGCCATATCCAGCCCCAGGGCCCCGATGCCATAAACCGTTTCCGTAGGAAACGCCACCAGCTGTCCCTGCCGCAGAAGGCTTGCCGCCCGGATGATTTCCTTTTTTTGCCTCATGACGTCACTTATTCGCAGAATTTCCGTTTCCATAGCCAACCACCTCGCAAAAGACAACCCATCAACAGGCATCCATAAAAACAACTAAACAACAGCCGGATATGCACCGGATGAAAAAATGCCTGCTACGCTTTCCACAGCACCACGACTCTTTCAATGCCTGCCAAATCCCTGATGATTTCGCACCTGCCCCACTGAAGGCTGCCCTCCGCCATAGCCTTCAGCTGCTGTGCCTGATGGATACCGGCCTCCATAGCCAGAAAGCCGTCCGCCTGCAAAAGCTCCGCCCCGTCTGCCAGCAGCCTGCGGTAAAAGTCCAGCCCGTCCTCACCGCCATCCAGTGCCCCCATAGGCTCAAAAGCCCTCACATCAGGCTCCAGCCCGGCAATATCCCCCCGTGGTATATAGGGAGGGTTGGATACGATAGCCGAAAGCCTGCCGGAAAATCTTTCCCCCTGCGCCTTCAATGGCTCCAGCATATCACCCTGCAAGAACTCAATCCGCTCCGAAAGCCCCAGCACCTCGGCATTTTCCTCTGCCACCGCCAGTGCCTCCGGCGAAATATCCACCGTCACCGCCTGCAGCTTCGGCAGATAATTCAAAAGGGACAGGCAGATGGCACCGCTGCCTGTGCCGATATCCGCAATCAGGCTGTTCTCCGCATCCTTGCCTGCCTTCAGCCTCTGCAGCACCGCCTCCACCAAAATTTCCGTATCAGGGCGGGGAATCAGGGTTGCCGGTGTCACCTTGAACTCCAGCCCCATAAACTCCTTGTGCCCCGTAATATACGCCACCGGCTGATGCTGCACCCTGCGCTTGATGCAGCCCTTGTAAGCTGCCAGCTCCGCCTCCTCCATAGGCTGGTCAAAATGCACATAGAGAAAAATACGCTCCTTCTTCAGCACATAGGAAAGCAGCACCTCCGCATCCAGCCGGGGGGAGTCCAGCCCCGCCTTCTGAAAGTAGCCCTCTGTCCACTTCAATATCCTGCCGATGGTCCAGACCTCCTGCGGCTGACCGCCAGCAGCCTTGCCGCCACCAGCAGCCTGACTTCCAGCAGCCGTACCAGCCCTGCCGGGAGCTGCACTGCTATGTCCTGTACCTTTAATTTCATTCTGCTCTGCCATATTAGCCATCTTACTGCACCTTTTTCAATCTCTCTGCCTGGTCGGCAGTAATCAGCCCGTTCAAAAGCTCATCCAGCTGGCCGTTCAGCACAAAATCCAGCTTGTGCAAAGTCAGCCCGATGCGGTGATCCGTCACCCTGCCCTGAGGGAAATTGTAGGTACGGATGCGCTCGCTGCGGTCGCCGGAACCCACCTGGCTCCTTCTGTCTGCGGCAATGGCATCCGCCTGCTGCTGCTGTGCCTGCTCCAATACCCTCGCCCGGAGCACACGCATAGCCTTTTCCTTATTCTTCAGCTGGGATTTTTCATCCTGGCACTGCACCACGATGCCTGTAGGCAGGTGGGTAATGCGGATGGCGGACTCCGTCTTGTTGACATACTGGCCGCCTGCACCACCGGCACGATAGGTATCAATGCGCAGCTCCTCCGCCTTGATGTCCACATCCACCTCATCAGCCTCCGGCAGCACAGCCACCGTCACTGCCGAGGTGTGGATGCGCCCGGCAGACTCAGTAGCCGGCACACGCTGAACCCGGTGGGTTCCGCTTTCGTATTTCAGCTTGCTGTAGGCGCCATTGCCCTCTACCGCAAAGGAAATTTCCTTGAAGCCCCCAATCTCCGTGGGATTGGAGTCCAGAATGCTGACACGCCAGCCCTGCGCCTCCGCATAGCGGCTGTACATGCGGAAAAGATCCCCGGCAAAAAGCGCCGCTTCCTCGCCCCCTACGCCGCCGCGGATTTCCACGATAACATTCTTGTCATCGTTAGGGTCCCGGGGCAGCAGCAAAATCGGCAGCTCATTATCCAGCTCCTCCTTGCGGCTCCGCTGCTCTGCCAGCTCCTCCTCCACCATGTGGCGAAAGTCATCTTCTTCGATGCCCTCATCCAGCATTGCCCTGCTGTCCTCAATAGCCTTGCATACAGACTTGTATTCCCGATATGCCGCCACTATGGGCTCCAGCCCGGCATGTTCCCTGTTATACCGCTGCCACCTGGGCATATCCGCCAGCACGGAAGGATCGCTTATCAAAGATTCCAGCTCCAGGAACTTGTCCTCCACCGCCTGCAATTTATCAATCATGTTCATACCTGTTCCCCTTGTTCATCAGTTATCGAAGCCTCCTGCATATAGGAGCCCGTTCCAGCCGGGATTTTATCCTCCGGCAGCACCGCCTTGGCAGACTCGATAGCCACCTCAATCATCTCCGGCTCCGGCTCCCTGGTGGTCAGCTTCTGCAGCCACAGCCCCGGCTTCACCGCCCAGCCCAGCAGGCAGTTATCCGAATTGGCAGAAAAGCGTATTATCTCATAGGAAATCCCTGCCACCACCGGCAGAAGGATAATCCGGCTGGCAATCCTCTCCACCAGATCCGGCCAGCCCAAAAATGCAAAGACAAAAATGCTCACCAGCATGACAATCAGCAAAAAGGAAGTGCCGCAACGCTTGTGAAGCCTGGTATGCCTGGCCACATTCTCCACCGTCAGTGCCTCCCCGGCCTCAAAGCAGGCGATAGTCTTGTGCTCCGCCCCGTGATACTGGAACACCCTCTGAATATCCTTCATGCGGGAAATAGCAAAAATATACCCCATAAAAATAAACAGCCGCAAAAAGCCTTCCATCAGATTCAGGAACACCGGGTCCTCCGTAATCACATGAAACAGCTTTGCCGCCCCCGTAGGAATGGCAATGAACAGCACTGCCGCCAGGGCAAAGGCAAAAATCATGGTGCCTGCCAGCTCCTTGTCCGTCAGCTGCTCATCCTCCTCCCCTGCCATCTGAGCCGAGTAGCCCAGGGAGCGGATACCCATCACCAGGGACTCAAACAGGGACACGCAGCCCCTCAGCATTGGCTTCTTAAAAATCGGATACCGGTCTGCAATGGAGTTCACCGGCTTTACCTCCAGCTCAATGCGCCCCTGTGGATTCCTCACCGCCGTAGCCACCAGCTCCGGCCCCCGCATCATGACGCCCTCAATGACCGCCTGGCCGCCAATCGTAATCTTTTTTTCTTCCATAATCTATATAAACCTTTCGCAATAAACCTCTAATAGCTCGTCACAAAATCACAAAAAGGAAAATCTATATCCCAATCTATACAATCCTTAATCAATATAATCCATAATCAGTATCGCACCCATACAGCAAAAGGGTAAATCCACATAGTAAAAAAGAGCAGGACATCTGCCCTGCTCCCCAGTTCTTATTTTGCGTAACGCTTGTTGAACTTCTCAATACGTCCACCAGCTGCAATATCACGCTGACGGCCGGTGAAGAAAGGATGGCACTTGGAGCAAACATCAACTCTCAGCTCAGCCTTGGTGGAGCCGGTAGTAAAAGTATTGCCGCAGCCGCAGACAACCTTTGCCTCGAAGTACTCTGGATGAATACCGTTCTGCATTATCTATACACCTCGCTTTTCCCCATTCTTGGGAGTATTACAAGTCCTCTCTGCGAAGACTTGGTCCGACTTAGCTTCCCTCAATGGGGCAAAGCCGAAATAATCAACTTCGCGGATCGAAAAATCCGACTTGTGATATTATATCATAGCCGCCTCACAGGTGCAACAGATTATTAGAAAAATATCTTGAAAATTTAGCCCGTATACACCATAATATATAAGGTGGGGATACAACCACATCCATTAGCTGAAAAACAAATTTTTATAGAGAGGAACATATTATGTCAAACAATGAACCAGCAATCCAGTGCAGCTTCTGCAAGCGCCGCATTGTGCCGAAATCACAGTACGATTTGCCGATTTACGACCCGCGCTCTGATTTTGCCATCTGCGCCCACTGCATCAAGGATATCTATCACGCCATCGAGGCTCACGAGGCTGACCAGCAGGATCAGCAGAAGGTGGAGGCAGCCGCCAACATCGACCAGGAAATGGCCAACATCAAGCCACATCTGGTAAAGGACTATCTCGACCAGTACATCATCAACCAGGACAGGGCCAAGAAAATCCTGTCCGTGGCCATCTACAACCACTACAAGCGCATGAAGTACGGCTTTGACCACAAGGATGACGAGCTGGACGAAATCGAGAAATCCAACGTCATCATCATGGGGCCTTCCGGCTGCGGCAAGACCGCCCTCCTGTCCCACCTGGCCAAGAGGCTGGATATCCCCTTTGCCGTTACCGATGCTTCCAGCCTGACCGAGGCAGGCTTCGTAGGCTCCGATGTGGAGGTAGCAGTCCGCAACCTTTACTACGCCGCCAACAAGGATGTAAGCCGCTGCGAGCACGGCATCATCTATCTTGACGAGTTCGACAAGATTGCCCGCAAGTCCGGGGAGAACAACACCATTACGGCAGACCCGGGCCATGAGGGCGTGCAGCAGGCCCTGCTGAAGATGCTGGAAGGCAACGAGGTGGAGTTCACCGCCCGTGGCCAGCGCAAGCACCCGGAGGCTCCTACCATCAAGGTCAACACCAAGAACATTCTCTTTATCGTAGGCGGTGCCTTTGTGGGCATTGAAAAAATCATCGCCAAGAGGCTGAAGAAAACCGACTCCAACATCGGCTTCGGTGCCAAGATCGAGGGCCAGAGCGAAAAGCCTGAGTACAACCAGCTCATCCATCAGGTAACGCCGGAGGATTTGATGAAGTTCGGCATCATCCCGGAAATCATCGGCCGCCTGCCTGTTATCTGCACCTTGGAAACCCTGGACGAGGACGCCCTGCTGCGCATTCTCACAGAGCCACGCAACGCCCCTGTCAAGCAGTACAAGAAGCTGATGGAGATGGACAAGGTGGATTTGGAGTTTGATGAGGCAGCACTCCGGGCCGTGGCCAAGAAAGCCATTGAAAGAAAGACCGGTGCCCGCTCCCTGAAGGGCATCATCGAGGACACCATGCTGGATATCATGTTTGATATTCCACGCTCCGATGCACCGCGCCGGGTGACCATCACCGAGGACTGCATCAACAACCATACAGCACCTGCTGTTGAGGAAATCTGATTTTCCCCACTGGGAGACAAAAAAACTAAATGAAATAGCAAAAGGCTGATGCCCGTTTCAACGAGGGCACCAGCCTTTTATTGTACGCTTTTATATTTTACAGCAGCAATGTGCCGATACCGTGCACCGCAAAGGCCGCCAGCCATGCCACCAGGCACTGGAAGGCCACCACCCACAATGCCCAGCCTGCCCCCAGCTCACGCTTCACCGCGCTGATGGCCGCCACGCAAGGGGTATACAGCAGGCAGAAGGTCAAAAGAGAAGCCGCAGCCAAAGGCGTCAGCACATTCTCCGCCAGCGAATTTGTGCCGAACAGCACTCCCAGGGTGGATACCACGCTTTCCTTGGCCATAAAGCCGGAAATCAGTGCTGTGGAAATCCGCCAGTCCCCGAAGCCTAACGGCGCAAAGACAGGGGCAATCACCCCGGCAATGGCCGCCAGCATGCTGTCAGCGGAATTTTCCACCATGTCCAGGCGGAAATCAAAGGTCTGCAAGAACCAGATGACAACGCAGGCCACAAAGATGACCGTAAAGGCACGCTCCAGAAAATCCCTGGCCTTCTCCCACAGCAGCTGCATGACATTCCTCATCCCCGGCATCCGGTAGTTGGGCAGCTCCATTACGAAAGGCACTGCCTCCCCCCTGAACTTCGTCACCTTGCCCAGGTATGCCGCCAAAATGCCCATCAGGATGCCCCCGAAGTACAGCAAAATCATAGGAATAGCACCATATTCCCCGAAAAATGCCGCGATAAAAAAGGCATAAATCGGCAGCTTGGCAGAACAGCTCATAAAAGGCGTCAGCAAAATCGTCATGCGGCGGTCACGCTTGGATGGCAGGGTACGAGTAGCCATGATGGCCGGCACGCTGCAGCCAAAGCCAATCAGAAGGGGCACGATGCTCCGCCCAGACAGGCCGATTTTCCTCAGCCACTTGTCCATCACAAAGGCAATCCGCGCCATATAGCCTGTATCCTCCAGCAGGGACAAAAAGAAAAACAGCGTCACCACAATGGGCAGGAAGGAAAGCACCGTCCCCACCCCGGTAAAGATGCCGTCAATCACCAGCGAGCGAAGTGCCTCATTGACCTCCAGCACAGCCAGCACCGCATCCGTCCTCTCCTGCAGCATCTCAATGCCAGCCGCCATCACATCCTGCAAAAAGGCCCCGATAACGTTGAAGGTCAGGAAAAACACCAGGCTCATAATGGCCACAAAGGAAGGTATGGCCAGATACTTGCCCGTCAGCACCTTGTCAATGCGGCGGCTCCTTTCGTGCTGACGGCTTTCCTTGGCCTTCCTGACGGAACGCCTTGCCAGCTGCTTGATAAAGGAAAACCGCATATCCGCAATAGCCGCCGCCCTGTCCAGGCCGCCCTCCATCTCCATCTGGCAGATAATATGCTCAATCATATCCCGCTCATTCAAATCCAGCTGCAGGGCATCCATAATCCTCTTGTCGCCCTCCACGATTTTGGTAGCCGCAAAGCGCACCGGGATTGCCGCCTTGGCGGCATGGTCCTCAATCAGGTGCATGATGCCGTGGAGGCAGCGGTGCAGGGCGCCGCCCCGGCTCTCCGCATCGCAGAAATCCATGCGTCCCGGCGTTTCCTGATAGTGCGCCACATGCAGGGCATGCTGCACCAGCTCCTCAATGCCCTCTCCCCGGACAGCGGAAATAGGCACCACGGGAATCCCCAGGATGGACTCCATAGCGTTAATATCCACGGAGCCGCCGTTTTCCGTCAGCTCGTCCATCATGTTCAGTGCCAGTACCATAGGCCTGTTCAGCTCAATCAGCTGCAAGGTCAGGTACAGATTGCGCTCAATATTGGTAGCATCCACGATGTTGATAATGCCCGTCGGCTGCTCCCTGAGAATAAACTGCCGGGAAACAATCTCCTCCTCGGTGTAGGGGGACATGGAATAAATCCCCGGCAAATCCGTAATCCTTGTGAGCTTGTGGCCCCGGATGCTGCCACTTTTCTGGTCCACCGTCACCCCCGGGAAGTTGCCCACATGCTGTTTGGAGCCGGTCAGCTGATTAAAAAGCGTAGTCTTGCCGCAGTTCTGATTCCCTGCTAGGGCAAAGGTCAGCAGCTGGTCATCCGGCAGGGGATTTTCTCCCTGCTTCACATGATATTTGCCACCTTCACCCAGGCCGGGATGGTGGCTTCTAGGCTTGTGAGCCCTTGGCCTTTCCGCCTGTTCCTGTTCCTGCTCCGGCTCTATCTTCTCAATGCGGATTTTCTTGGCATCATCTACCCGCAGTGTCAGCTCATAATCATGGATACGGAACTCTATCGGGTCCCCCAGAGGGGCAAACTTCACCAGCGTAATCCTGGAGCCCGGCACCACGCCCATATCAAGAAAATGCTGGCGGAGGGCTCCCTCACCCCCGACAGCCAAAATCCGTCCTCGCTCCCCGGCCTTCAATTCATCTAAAAACATATTATCACCCTGAAACATTCTTGCATTTATTTGTATAACCATTATACCATGCCTGACAAGACCGGCAGGATTAAATCTTGCAAAATTTCCCTATCTCGTATATAATGAAAACAAGAGGCATACCGATAGACGGCAGCCCCAAGACTATAGGTTATTTCAAAGAAACCGCCTACGCCTGCAAGCATTTAGGCGGTTTTCTTATGCTTTGATGGCTACAATACAAATCGTCACCAGAAAGACCAGTGACAAAAAATCATACAGAGTCATACATAGCGCCCCCTTTCAGGGGCAGGATTTGCCGCCTACCGTATAGGTACACCTCTTGCTAAGGAGTATTATACTAAAAACTATATAGATTATCAATACTATCAAGAAGCTATCCAGGGCAATAAACAATGCCTTAGATGGCTTCTATTTCATATGGGAAAATTTCGCTGAGGAAGTTATTTTCCTTCAGTGCCGCCTCAATCTCGTCAAGAATTTCCTCGCTGTCAGCAGACACATTGTGAAAATGATACCCGGAGGTCACATTCAGCAAAGGCGTGGACTTGCCGGTGCGCAGGTTTTCCATAAAATGCTGCACATCCCGGCGATTCTTGATGTTAAGGGGTGCGGAAATCTTGCCGTAAACCCGGTGATTTACCATCACATCCAGCACGCAGCCCCCCAGATCCACAATCAGGGTAAGCTCCTCCTCCGTCCGCTCCGTGGCATGGTGGGTCTTGAACCGGCGCACCGCATGCTTTGGCTGGTCGAGGATATAGCCTCTAGCCGTAGCCAGGATCGGCTGCCCCTCGGTGCGCAGCAGGGCAATATCCTGCACCACCACCTGACGGCTGACGCCTGTGGCCTTTCCCAACGCTCCGCCGGAAAGCGGAGCAGAGGCCTCACGCATCATCTCCAGTATTTTCTTTCTGCGTTCTGCTCCGCTCATCATAGCTTATTCCTCCAGTGCTTTCAGGTGCTTCAGGCTGATATCCAAAATCGGTGCCGAATGAGTCAGGGCGCCGCTGGACACATAGTCCACACCTATAGCAGTAATCTTCTCAATATTTTCCTTGGTAATATTGCCGGAACACTCCGTCTTTGCCCTGCCATCAATCAGCTTCACCGCCTCTGCCATCAGCTCAGGGGTCATATTGTCCAGCATGATGATATCCGCCCCGGCTTCCAGTGCCTCCTGCACCTGTTCCAAGTTCTCAGTCTCCACCTCAATCTTGCGTACAAACGGGGCGTATGCCTTGGCTGCCAGCACAGCCGCCTTGACGCCACCGGCAGCATCAATATGATTGTCCTTCAGAAGTACCCCGTCAGATAAATTATAGCGATGATTTGCCCCGCCGCCAACTGTTACGGCATATTTTTCAAAAATTCTCATGCAGGGAGTGGTTTTCCTGGTGTCCAGCAGGGTTGTCTTTGTGCCTTCCAAAAGCTTTGCCACCTTGCTGGTATAGGTAGCGATGCCGCTCATGCGCTGCAGGTAGTTCAGGGCCGTGCGCTCCCCGGACAGCAGCACGCGGATATCACCAACAACAGTAGCCATGTGCTGGCCCTTCTGTACCCGGTCGCCATCCTTTACATCAAAGCGCACCTCAGTAGCCGAATCCAAAAGCTTAAATACCCGCTCAAAAACCCGGAGGCCTGCAATAATGCCGTCTTCCTTGCAAATCAGCTCCACCTGCCCCTTTTTGTACTCAGGCATTACGGAGTTGGTGGTCACATCCTCGCTGTTTATATCTTCTTCCAGCGCCAGCCGAATAAACCTGTCAGCTGCCAAAAGCATTGTAATATCGTTCATTTTCTGTCCTTTCTTTCCTTAGAGAAAACCGATTTATGCACATATTGTTTGCGATACCCGAAAAAAGTGATATGGCATGTACCCTTAGAAAACCTTTGTTGCGCCTCGTTACTTCATTCATCAGAGCCGCAGGCGATAGATGAATGTTAGTAACGCGAGGCACAACTAAGAGCGAGAGCGGGTTTTCTGAGGGTACTGCCATGTCACTTATTACAGGTATCGCAACCAGTCTGCGCAATACGCTCTGCAGCTCTCTGGGCAAAAACCAAACTCTCCAAGAGGCTGTTGCTGGCAAGGCGGTTCTTGCCATGGACGCCGTTGCAGCTGGTTTCTCCTACCGCATACAGGTGCTCCATGGTAGTCCGGGAGTCAGAGTCCACATGGATGCCCCCCATAAAATAATGCTGGGCAGGCACCACCGGGATTGGCTCTTTGGTAATATCATAGCCTTCCTCCAGGCAGGTGCGGTAAATATTGGGAAAATGCTCCAAAATCACATCCTGTGGCACATTCTCAAAGGAAAGCCACACATGGCGGCTGCCCTCCTTGTCCATCTCCGCCTGAATAGCCTTGGACACCACATCCCTGGGCTGCAACTCGTCCGTGAAACGCTCCCCCTTGCCATTCAGCAGAATCGCCCCTTCGCCCCGGGCAGACTCGGAAATCAGGAAGCTCCTGCCCTCATGCTCCGTATAGAGGCTGGTAGGATGTATCTGCACATAATCAAGATGCTCCAATGCCACATCATGCTCCTTGGCCACTTCCAGGGCATCCCCCGTCAGGCTTGGGAAATTGGTGGAGTGCTCATACAAGCCGCCGATGCCGCCGGTGGCCAGCACGGTATCCCCGGCATGAATATGCAGTGTATTGCCGGAGCTGTCCTTTGCCACCAGGCCTGCGCAGCAGCCATCCTGCAGCAGGATATCCTCCATGACGGTGTACTCCATGATTTCCACATTGGGCAGCTCCTGCACCCGCCGCTGCAAGGTTTCCGTAATCTCCTTGCCGGTTACATCCTCGTGAAAGCAGATGCGCGGCTTTGAGTGGGCTCCCTCCCGGGTATACATCAGGCTGCCGTCCTCGTTCTTATTAAATCTTACACCCAGTTCCAGCAGCTGGTCAATCACATTTCGGCTGGAACGTATCATGATGTCCACGCTTTCCTTGCGGTTCTCATAGTGCCCTGCCCGCATGGTGTCCTCAAAAAAGGCATCGTAGTCATCAGCATCCTTCAGGACGCAGATGCCCCCCTGTGCCAGCATGGAATCGCAGCTTTCCATATCCTCCTTGCAAATCATCAGCACCTTTTTGTCAGCAGGCAGGTGCAGGGCGGTAAAGAGCCCTGCCACACCTGTACCGGCAATTACTACATCAACATTTATATCCTTTGCCATGAATAATCCGTCTCCTTGTGCCATATCCTTGTGCATATCCTTTGACTGCATACTATTTCAGTTTTTCATTATTTTGCCAGGGCTAGCATCTGCTCCAGTGGCTTCTTGGCCTTGGCCGCCAGCTCCGCCGGTACAGTCACCCTGTTACTGCCCTCTTTCAGCACTGCCAGCACCTTTTCCAATGTAACCAGCTTCATATCGCGGCAGACCGGCGTGGTCTCGGCAAAATAAAATTTCTTGTCAGGATTTTCTGCCTGCAGCTTATAGAGGACGCCCACCTCCGTGCCGATAATAAACTCCTGTCCCTTGCTTGCCGAGGCGAATTTGATAATCCCCGAGGTGGAGCCCACATAATCAGCAATAGCGGTAACAGCCTCGTTGCACTCAGGATGCACGCAGACAGCAGCCTCCGGATGCGCCTCCTTCAGTGCCAAGAGTTCCGCAGCCAGCATTTCCTGATGCACCGGGCAATAGCCCTTTACCAGCATGACGTTCTTCTCCAGCACCTGGGCTGCCACATAGCGTCCCAGGTTCTTATCAGGAATAAACAAAATATTCTTCTGAGGCAGCCTGCGCACAATATCCACCGCATTGGCGGAGGTCACGCACACATCGGACCAGGACTTGATTTCCGCCGTGGAATTAATATAGCATACCACTGCCAAATCATCATAATGCCCCCGGTATTTCAGCACCTCATCCTCCGTCACCATGTGAGCCATAGGGCAGTCCGCCACCGGATCAGGCATCAGCACCTCTTTCTCCGGGCTCAGGAGGCAGGCGCTCTCCCCCATAAAGGACACACCGCAGAATACCAGCACCTTGCAATCAAGCCCTGCCGCCACCTTGCTCAGATAAAAGGAGTCCCCCACATAATCCGCCAGCTCCTGCACCTCCGGCGCCACATAGTAGTGAGCCAGGATCACTGCATCCTTTTCTGCCTTCAAAGCCTTTATTTCTTCCTGAATTGTCATCTCGTCCCCATTTCCGCCGCCCTCAGGCAGCATATAAAATACATATAACACACATCACATCAACAGCACATACAACGCACATCAGATATATGCAGCAAATATCTGCCTCAAATATCTGCCTCAAATATCTGCAGGAAATATCTGCATCAAATATGTGCACAAAATACAATGAACAGTATAGCACTTTAATATTCATGTGACAAGACATATATAAGGTTTTCCTGTAAACATAGAAAATAAACATACAAAAAAGCAGGTACAAAGCCTGATATATACTCAGTATACTCAGCCTCATACCTGCTTATCACGCATATTTACTTGTTCCTCTGCTGCCAATCAGGCAGATTGATTATCCCCCATACCACAAGGGATACTACAGCTCGCCGTTCAACGCCCTCTGCACCGCCCGGTACAGCTCGCTAGGCTCCACCGGCTTCACCAGATGGGCATTCATGCCGGCCTCCATAGACCGCTGAATATCCTCGTCATAGGCATTGGCAGTCATGGCCATAATCGGAATTGTCTTGGCATCAGACTTGCCAGAAGCCCTGATCATGCGGGCAGCCTTCAGGCCGTCCATGTACGGCATCCGCACATCCATGAGGATTAAATCATAGGTCCGTGGCGCATTCATCATGTACTTGTTCAGGGCAATCTGGCCGTTCTCAGCCGTCTCCACCGTCAGGCCGCGACGGGTGAGCAGCCTCTTGACAATCTCGCAGTTGATATGGTTATCCTCTGCCAGCAGCACATACTTGCCGGAAAAATCAACATCCTGGGCCGGCATCTCAGCCTGCTTTTGCAGGGCAGCCTTATCCAGCTCAAAATCAAGGCACACCCAAAACTCGGAGCCGTTGCCCTTGCTGCTGGTAAATTCCAGCGTACCCCCCAGGCGGTCAACCACCCGCTTGCAGATTGCCAGCCCCAGCCCGGAGCCGCCGTACACATTGGTACTGCCGCTGTATTCCTTAGTCAGGGGCAGGAAGATAATATCCTTCAGCTCATCAGCAATCCCCACGCCGGTATCCTTCACCGTAAACCTGATACGCACCCTGTCAGCATCAGCCGCCAGCTGCTCTGCCACAAAGTCCACCCTGCCAAAACGTGGCGTAAACTTCACTGCATTGGACAGAAGATTTTGCAGCACCTGGCGGACACGGCTGCCATCAGTCTGCACCAGCGGCACAATCTGCTCATCAAAACGGGCAAAAAAGTTCAGCCGCTTCTCATAAGCCATCGCCCTGGCACTATCACTGAGGGCATCAAAGAGCTCCTTCAGGTTCACGCTGCTCTTGCGCAGGATATTCTCCCCCGCATCCAGCCGGATAATATACAGCACATCCGTCAGCATATCCATCAGAAAATGTGCCGAAGCATCAATCTTCTCCAGGCAGTACTCCACATATTCCCTGTCATCAGACTTATTCCTTGCCAGCTCCGTCAGTCCCAGCACGTTGCTGAGGGGAGAGCGCAGGTCATGGCTCATGTGGGCCAGCAGCTTGCGGCAGTCGATGTTCTGCCACAGCTCATCCATGCGCCGTTTTTCATCAGCCGCAGTATTCAGTTGGTTCTTTGCCTTTGAATCTTTATCTTCCATGATGTGAGGCCACCTTACAAAAATATCAGTGTATCAGAATATCAGATTATGGGATTATAAGATTTCCTGGGGCTTGATGCCGGACTCATGCATAAAATTGGACAGCTTCAGCACATCCTGCATCAAATCCTTGTAGCTCTCAGGGGTCAGGGACTGAGGCCCGTCGGACAGTGCCTTGGCAGGATTTGGATGCATCTCAATAATCAGGCCGTCTGCACCGGCAGCCACAGCCGCAATGCTCATCGGCTTCACCATGCGCCACTTGCCTGTACCATGGCTCGGGTCCACCACAATCGGCAGATGGGAAAGATGCTTGATAGCGGCCACGGCACTCAGATCCAGGGTATTTCTGGTATAAGTCTCATAGGTACGGATACCCCGCTCGCAGAAAATAACCTTGCTGTTGCCCTCGCTCATGATGTACTCCGCCGCATTCAGCCACTCATCAAGAGTAGCGGACAGGCCGCGCTTCAGCATAACAGGCTTGTCGATGCGGCCAACCTCCTTCAAAAGGCGGAAATTCTGCATGTTCCGGGCACCAATCTGCAGCACATCTGCATACTCGGCAACTACCGGCACTGCATCCACCTCGGTAACCTCGGTAACAACCTTCAGCCCCGTTGCCTCACGGGCAGCCGCCAGATACTTCAGGCCCAGCTCCTCCAGGCCCTGGAAGGAGTATGGGGAAGTCCTCGGCTTGTAAGCACCGCCACGGATAAACTGGGCACCGCCTGCCTTGGCAATCTGAGCCGCCTCCAGCAGCTGCTCCTTGGACTCAACAGCACAAGGGCCTGCCATAACCACCAGGCTGCCATCGCCGATCTTGATGCCGTCCACATCAATCACCGTAGGCTGCGGATGAAACTCACGGCTTACCAGCTTGTAGCTCTTGGAGATGTTCACCGTCTTCTCCACACCCTTGAAGGACTCCACGTTCAGGCAGCACATCTTCGCCTTGTCACCGATAACGCCCACAATCTTCTGGGACTCGCCCTCCATAACCTTGGCAGTCAGGCCCAAATCCTGCACTGCCTCAATAACTTCCTTGATACTCTCTGCACTTGCATCAGGATGCATAATAACAACCATAAAAATCCCCTTTCTATCACAGCCTGCCCGCAGCAGGCTCCATTCCTTGGAACAAAATATACATAACTACATGATTTAATAATTAATATAATTACTGAAATACATGCCCATTAATTGACGGCCCTGAGCACAGGAAACTCCCCCGGCTGCCGGAGCCAGATGCTCTTTCGTCGGATGCCCTGCAAGGCCCCCTCCAGATTTTCCAGCCGCTTCGGTATCTCCACATCCAAAAAGAAGATATACTCCCCCAGCCCGGTCCGGGCAGGCCTGGACTCAATCCTCGTCAGGTTCACATCCCGGGTGGCCAGCTCCATAAGTATCTCGCAGAGCCGCCCGGCATCCTTGCCATCAATCTGACAGATCAGCAACGACTTCTCCGCCCTGCCGTAGTCAGCCTCCAGCCTTGACCGCTTGTCCGTGCTGACCAGCTGGTAGAACCGGGTGCAGTTGTTGTCCCTGTCCTCAATGTTGGATGCCACCAGCTCAAGGCCGTTCAGCTCGCCGCCCCGCCTGGTGCAGATAGCCGCCCAGCCATCCAGCGGCTCAGATTCAGCCACCAGCTTTGCCGCCATGGCAGTGCTTGCCACCGCCTCCAGCTCCGCCAGAGGGTAATTGCAGCGGATAAAATCCCTGCACTGGGACAAGGGCTGTGAATGGGACAAAATCTTTCTGATAGGCACCCCTTCAATCTCTGTCTTTTTCACCATGAGATTGTTGTGCACCCCCCAGATAAGCTCCCGCACCACGCAAAGGTGGTCGCTGCCAGCCAGGGTATCCAGGGTAATATTGATGGAGCCCTCAATGGAATTTTCCACAGGCACCAGGCAGGAATCCAGCACTCCCTGCTCCACGGCATGAATCGCCTCATAAATATTGCCGCAGGGTACCAGCCCATACTGCTCCGTCAGCAGGCCGTTCAAATAAATAGCCGCCGCTTCGCTATGAGTGCCCGGAGGCCCCAAAAATCCCATCTTGCTCATCTGACATGTCTCCCATACACACTACTGCGCCATTGCCGCCGCCAGCCATCCCGAAAAGATACTGGCACTAACGCACCTTATATTATATCTTATGATTTCTTATGATTCAAGAATTGTTTTCAAATTGTTTTCAGATTCTCACCAATTTTTTTCAGATTGAACCCTGCAAAGACTTTTCCCGTAGCTGCTCCATCGCAGCAAATAGTTAAATTTCGCCCCTGTCTATCAGCCCGATAACGTATGCTGCCAGATGCTCGTCACAGGTTACGCCTACAATATCTGCCGCTGCCTTGGTTTCCTCGTGGGCGTTGCCGGAGGCCACGCCTATATCCGCCATCTGCAGCATATAGGTATCATTGCCATAATCCCCTTGGGCAATAATCTTCCTGCCCCTGTTCTCAGGCAGCTGGCGCAAATATTTCAGCATGTGCCCCTTGGAGGCCTCCTTATCCACAAACTCATAGCAGACATCTGCCGCAAAAAAATTATTGGAAATCTCGTCCATGCCCATCTTCTTTGCCTCTGCCGCCATCTGGCGGATAAGGGACGGCTCCCCGTGCACCATGAGTTTCAGCCACTCCTTGTCCGTAACCTCAGAGAGAGGGCAGAAAACATGCTCATAGGTGGCACGTTCCCACAGAGGGTCTTCCAGATTAATCCGGCTCACCACATAGCAGACTTCCGCCGTAAACACCTGGGTGCATAGCTCCGGGAAATTTTCCACCACAAAGGCCGCAAAATCCCGCCACTTCTGCCCCTGCAAGGTCACAGCCTTTGTGATTTTATCCTGGCGATAGTCATAGAGCATGGCACCATTAAAAAACACGCAGGAGGTATTTATCTCAATCCCCTGCAAAAACTGCCGGGTATCCTCCGGCGTCCTGCC
>JBJDWY010000159.1:0-5433 GCA_051866255.1 Anaerovibrio sp.
TTTCAGCATTGGAAAGCCAGCTTACGCACTGACTGACAGTAGTAACCCACTGTGCCAGCCGCTTCGGATCCAGCACGGAACCACCCTGCCAGCCCAAATCACGATAGAAAAAACTCGGATTATTGGTATCTGCCCAGGATATGCTTGTAGGCGAATAATAATTTGGCGGATCCCAAGGTTCATCCCAGCCCGGAATCGTCCTTGCATATACTGCACTGCCGCCTATAATCACTAATGCAGCAGCGACTGCTATGCAGCTTCTTTTCTTCAGTGATGACTTTGCCATGATAACAAACCTCCCGATATAACTCTCTTATTCCTGCTCATTTCCCAGCCTGAACCCCGGCTGGCCGAATTGCTTCATAAATCTGCTGGAAATACAATCAGCCATCTTCATGAAAATAAGTACAACCAAAAGCAATTTCATTATGAGTACAAAATTAACTTTCTTTTCCATGACAAACCCTACGCTTCCAGCAACCTTCCGTTGATATTCGTAAGCCTCTGCACTTTCCATGCCGCCTGTGCCCTGATTCCACGCCCTGGCCGCAGCCTCCCAGCTGCCATATTCTTGGTAGTACCCCCTGGTAATATAACCTGCAACCAAATCCTGATTATGCGGGCTCCACGGCCAGCGTGTTGCAGGCTCCGGAGCTGTTCCCTGCTCCCCATACCCATTAAAGCGTGTATAGCTGCTGTCATCATCAAGGGCCGGCCCATTACCGCGATTAGCCATATAATCATCACACCAGCTATCCCAATAATCCTTGCAGACCTGATAAGCTCCATAATACCCAACACCATTATCGCAGTGGTAATTGCCATTGTAGGATTCCACCCTGCGCATACCTGCCAGCAGCTGCTCCTGGGATTGTATCTTACCAGTTGCGACAGCTGAAGCCGGATTATTTACCTGAGTTATAAATTCAGCCGTTGTAATATTCTGCATGGTATTTGTCAGCATAAAGGAAAACACGCAAAAAAACATAAGATTTATGGAAGCCACAAATACACCGTTAAGGGCATTGGCTCCATATTTTCGCGTATAGCTCCAGCCAGAAAACAAAAAACCAGTAAAACTCATCAGGATTGTAAAATAGAATTGTAGATATGCCTTGGCAATCTGGATGCCAATGATAAAGAAACATATCATAAATATCATCCCAAATATACCGCAGGAAATAGCCGTTATATTAAGCAGCAACACATCCAGCATAGAATTAATGCTCAGCATCTCATTTATCAGCTGTGCTACAATGCTCATGCCCTTTTGGATAACTGCTGTCGGATCTGACAACAATTTTCCTGCTTCCTCCAAATTGCTGCCCACTGAAATTGCTCCGATAGCCGGGAAACTATTTAATGCCAGGGTGCTGATTGTATCGCTCCAATGAGTTATGATGAAAACCAGGCAGCCATATAAGATGAATTTCTCAACAAGCCAAACCCAGAATCTTCCATCTTCCGTCTGAAAACGAGTAATAATTGCCCAGCCCAAATCTATGGTAAGCAATATAGCAAAAACAGTGTAAATCATGTCCTTGATATTGCTTATGCCCTTGGTGAGCAGTTCAACTGTATGATTGATAATATCCCTTACCACTTTGGCGAAATCTTCCGCTATTTCCAAAGTTATAGGCGGCTTTCCCGGATTATATCCATCTGCGCTGCACTCCGCTGTCAAAATAGCCGGAATATACAGCCCTGGGTCTACCTTGGTGCCGGAAAAGACATCTCCTTGGATGACCTCAAAATGCAGATGCGGGCCCGTGCTGTGGCCAGAATTGCCTGAATAAGCAATAAGCTGCCCTCTGCTGACAACCTGCCCGGCATACACAAGCCGTTCATCCAGATGCCCATAAATAGATCCCATGCCATCATTATGCTGTATGGCAATCCAATTTCCATAACCGCCCTCATCATAGCCGGATAATACCACTGTGCCACTATCAGCAGCATAAACAGGAGTGCCTGTCGGCACACTTATATCCACACCTTTATGTATATGGTTTCTCACGCCACTGATTTCGCCAAAAGGGGACGTAACCTGAAACGGCGGATTCAAGGGACTTTTCATTTCTGCATAGGCTGTTGTTATTAGACCAGTACCGCATATCAAAATCTGTATAAACACTGCTATCATTAGCATGACGAAAAATTTGTGCTGTCTTTTTGGCATATATCCATCCTCCCACTTTGCTAAAACCATCATACTAAATTTATGGCATTTCAAATTGCGAATTTGTCGCAAATTTGCCAAAAAAAAGAGTACCCACGCTATGTGGATACTCCAAATATCAAATATATGTGTTGTTCAAATTGGACAGACTATATGTTTTTATCTCGCTATTGCCATACCTGCACAAGAGTCCTGATATTCTTCCCTGGCTGCTGTCTGTTCAGAATTATGATATTGCTCCATAATCATCCCTAAATCCTCATAGCTCGGTACACTAGGGGAATTTTTGATAATCACCTCCACAACATCAAAGGCATCATAGCCGTGCTCACCGCTGTGAGATTCCGTTATACCAAATTTTTCCACCAGCTCCTTGTAAATTTCAAAATCAAATTCCTTATCCCATTGATTATCATGCTCCTGATAAAGCATTGCCGCTTTAAACCAAAAAGCACGCATCAGCAAATCTTCTTCCGGCAGCCTGTCCGGGCAAAACTCCCCCTCATTGTCAAAGAGTGCTATGACATTCCCCAACCTGACATAACCTTCCTGCTTTATCGCACTATCCTCGTCCATAGCTGACTGGATTTTCAGTTCCAGTTCCTTCTGCCTGGCAGTCACTTCCCGAAGCAGTTCCTCCTTCTCAAAAGGCCTTTGCAGCTCCTGCTTGGCAAGCTCAAAATCATGCTTCAGCTGATCCAGCCTTTTTGTTTGACTTTTAATGTCACTGTATATCTGATCAATGGCATCATCCATACGCGTTATATTATACGTATCCACACCAGACAAATTACATTCCTGCTGCCCTTTGTAGCTGAGCACAATATTCGTCAGCCCGGTCCGCAGTTCATTACGCATCGTCAAAGCCAATCCCCTGTAGTGTCCCTTTACCTTGGTTAAATCACCTTTGGCTGCCTTCATAAGAGCTTGTCCGGCCTCCTTCTTGTCAATATATGTCTTGCCGTTCAGCTCCAGCGAAAATAAAATCTCGCCACTTTCCATCTTTATGGTATTGGCTTCCGCCTGCCGCTTCATATCCTGCAGCTTTTCAATATTGGCTTCCAGGGACTTTATCTGCAACGGATATTCCATCTGGCACTTTCTCTTGAGCTTATCCTGGGCAGTCAGATAATTAGACTTGTCAATTTCCAGCCTCTTTACCTGATTATCAACTTCCATTTTTTCCTTAATAAGCGGATTGCCTGTAGCACATGCCTTTACTTCTGCATAGGACAAGGTTACTTCATCACAATCCTCCGAAGTACGCGTTGGCACCTTCGATGTCATGATCTGGGATATAAACCGCTGCTTATTCTCCAAAATCTGCCACATATAGGCATCAAAAGTACCCTCAGTAATATACCGAAAAATCTTCACACTGGCATTGTTATTTCCTCGCCGGACTATCCGGCCCTTGCGCTGTTCCAAATCTGACGGTCTCCACGGCACATCCAGATCATGGGTGGCAATGAGCCTGTCCTGCACATTGGTACCCACGCCCATCTTATCCGTTGAACCTAACAGGATTCGCACCTCGCCTTTCCTTACCTTGTCAAACAATGCATCTTTCTGCGCATCAGTCTTGGCATCGTGTATAAAGGCAATTTCTTCAGCCGGTACTCCGTTAGCAATCAGCTTTGACTTGATGTCATCATACACATTAAAATTTCCCACCTTGTTCGGTGTTGACTTATCGCAGAATATCAGCTGTGTAGCTTTATCCTCGCTGGTTTCCCTGTACAATTCCAGCACATTGCTGACACACTTATTAACCTTGCTGTCCGGATTATCAGGTGCATCAGGCTGCATAATCCTCTGGTCAAGCGCAAGCAATCGCCCCTCATTGGTGATTTTAAGCATGTTATCCACCGAGCTGTCCACCAACTTGTCACGCACTGCCTTGGCACGTTCAGCCAGCATGTTAACCATTTCCTTCTGCAACGGTGTCGGCTTCATACGCTCCACGATAATATTTTCCTCTGGAACCGGCAGATCCAGCATATCAGAAGTCTTGATATCAGCAATCTCCTTAAACATGGCCATAAGCTCCGGCAGATTCTGAAACCTGGCAAATTTGGTACGCTCCCGGAAGCCCTGTCCCTCCGGATTGATTTCCATATCCGTTTCCTGCTGACCGAAATTCGCAGCCCAGGCATCAAAAAATCCAAGGCCGCTTTCATTCAATGTCTCAGGCTGCAGGTAACGCTGCATAGTATACAGCTCCGTCATGCTGTTGGATATCGGGGTGCCGGTGGCAAATACAAGGCCGCGGCAATTAGTGATCTCATTGATATACTTGCACTTCTGATAGAAATCCATAGTCTTGTCTGCCTCAGTAGTCTGAATACCGGCTACATTGGACAATTTGGTAGGCGTATATAAATTCTTGAAGTAATGAGCCTCATCCACATAAAGCCTGTCAATGCCCAGATCCTCGAACACAACAGTCTGATCCTTCTTTTCCTGTTTGTTCATGGACATGAGCTTTGATTCCAGCTTCTTCTGCGCACGCATCATCTGCTTGACCGTAAAATTATTTTTGCCATACTCATCGGCATATTCTTCCATTCCCTCAATAATCTCATTAATCTGTTCCTGCAGAATAATCTTCTGCCTTTCCAGGCTCAAAGGAATTTTTTCAAACTGGGTATACCCCATGATGACGGCATCCCAATTCTGGGTAGCAATCTTTGAACAGAACTCCTCCCTGTTTTTGGCTGTAAAGGTCTTATCTGTGGCCACAAGCACCTTTGCTCCCGGATACAACCTCTGAAAATCCTCTCCCATCTGCTCTGTGAGATGCTTCGGCACGACAATCAGTGACTTGCTTGCCAAGCCTAGCCGCTTGGATTCCATTGCACTGGCAATCATCTCAAAGGTTTTTCCGGCTCCCACACAATGAGCCAGCAACGTATTGCCACCATACAAGGTATGGGCCACCGCATCCTTTTGATGCTTCTTCAATGTAATATCTGCAGTCATGCCGGGGAATGTCAGGTACTCGCCATTGTACTCCCTAGGCTTGATGCTATTGAAATGGCGATTGTAATACTCAGTAATTTTTTCTGCACGTTTTTCGTCAGCAAACAGCCATTTTCTAAAGGCATCTTTCAAATCCTGCTGCTTGATGCGAGCTTCTAAGGTTGCTTTTTCATTGAGCTTTTTCCGCTCACTGCCATCCACGTAAACTGTATCATAAATGAGGCTTCTGGCATAATGGTGGGTAAATAACCATGTTTAATTAACAACTGCAT
>JBJDWY010000160.1:0-24394 GCA_051866255.1 Anaerovibrio sp.
CTTTGGGTACATGCCGCACCTGTCCCTCTTTGTGTCTGAACAGATACAACAGAATAATCCAATATTTGTTGTGCTATTTATAGCACGGCTGCTTTTTTGCCAATAGCTGCAACCTGCTCCACTGTCATTTGTGCAACCTTGGCAATAGTGTTGATGTTGACATTTTCCTTTAACATACCAACAATCATATTTTGCTCCTTTTCGGCAGCACCTTGGCTGATGCCTTGGCTGATGCCCTGGCTGATGCCAAGGCTGATACCATCTGCCAAAGCTGTCGCCCTGATATTATCTCTTTCAATATTCCAAATCTTTTCCTGGTCAAATAAGGTAAGCATGATATCCTCAACCTCCTTCTCTCTTTCACTCAAGTATTCTGTCAGCAGATTTTTATCGCGGCAAATCCTGATAATTTCTTTTGCTGCTGTTAAGGTTCTGCCATGCAGGGCAACCTGTTCATTGAATACCCTGCAAAAGCCGATGTATTGATTTATAATATCATCCCTGTCGCTGAGATAGATCATCTTCACCTTGGCATCTATGCAGCAATCCGTATCAGGAAAAAATTCATCCTTCAGCGACAATATATCAGGATGATGTTCTTTTTCACCAGTGTAGATAACATACAGCTCAGGCTTTGGCATATCAGCTTTCTTGCTGCCATACAGCTGGACTTTGTTGTTCGTAAAGTAATCCTGATAGGTACTCATCAGATATATTAAGGAACGGATAACTATGTTTGCTGACCAGGTAGATTGTGCTTCTACCAATATCATCAGCTGATTGCCTCTGACCATGAAGCCCAGGTCATTATATATGCCGTTCATCAGGATGGACTGCAAGGTAACAATGTCCAAATCATCTTTAGTTATAGTCTTATCATCTGGATGCAATGCCTGATACAGCTGTATAAGATATTTCTTGTCAGAAAACATATCTCGAAAGACTGTATCTTTGACAGTGTATTTGGGTTGTCTTTCCTTCATCACTGCTATCTGCCCTCTTTCAGCCATATATACTGCAATTGTGCAATCTGTGTTATTATTATATCATAAGTTTGGTAATTTGAATACACAAAAAACTTTATTTTACTCATAATGTCAGATATAATATCATGATTGAAATGAACGAGGTGGCAGTGTCAGGTATGCAGGTGGAGATGTTGACAAAAATGAATATTATATATGGATGGGCTCACCTTCATCAACCCAGGCTAAGTTTTTTTCTATTTCCCAAAACGATTTGCCATTGAATATAGCGGCTTGCAAAAATCTTTTTTTCAGCAAATCAAAATCGCTGTTGGTATCTTCATAAACCCGTTCATATCCAATTAACTTTCCTGCACGGTCTTTGTATTCTTGATAGAATTTATTATCAGGACATTCTGCTTTCCATCTGTCAACAAAGAACACCGATTTCCCGATAGTTTCATCCGTATAACCTTCACACCAATATACATGGCCTTTGTAGTATAGTGTTGATTCACTATACCACCCAGTATCTAAAAAATGTGACAGTTTTCCATTTATCATAAACCATACACCTCCAAAAATTTTCTGTATTTTTTTATAAGCTCCTTTGTTAATGCAGCTGCCTTAGAACGGCTTAGATTTTTACCAAATGTATGGTAGTGCAATACTTTATCATGCCTGTTGCCAGTAATGCCAGGTTCTGGATGATAGCCAAATTCTAGTATAGGGTAGCAGTCATCTCCAAAAAAACGCATTTCTCGGAGTGAGCCATCTTTATTTTCTTTTACATATATTCTATTGGGGGTGTGTGAAAAGTCAGGTAATCCATGAGCTGTGGTGGTACCTGTCAAAATCTTCATGCCACAAATTTCTTTTACTAGCTTGTATTCACTAGTTGTTACATGACCATTTTTTATAGTTGCGCCTCTAGATGCCATAGCCTACAACCTCCTCAGCAACTGACATATCCCAATTGTACATTTTTTGTTGCCAATATTTACACCGCTTGTCTCTTGAGCCAAAACTATCTTTGTAAGAAATCAGGCAAACATCCTTATCTATACCTTTCCATGGCAGTCCTACACAAATAATCTTAGATGATGGGAATCTGTTTCTCATTTCGTGATACCCGCGTAAAAATTCATACTCTGAAAGATTATTTCGTGTGCTTAATGAGGAAATAATAAATACGGAACCATCTTTTAGCCCTGCAAATGTTAAGTAGTCATATTCTTTTGCTATCCAACCGACTGTAGCAACTACTTTTTTTCCATTTGATTGCAAAAATGCCCCTATCCAGCGATTTCTGTAGACAGCCTGCAAAATATCAGGAAAACACATTCCTTTATACATCGAAAAATCTGGTGTAGCCACGGCATAGTATCTGCTGACTCGTGATAGCAGTCGATATGGATTATCATAAATAGGTCGTAAAACGCTATCGTGTGAAAACATGTGAACAATTTTATTTTTTGCATTGTTTCCATTTGCTGTAGCATTTTTTATGCCAATGAGCCATTTTCCATTGTTTAGGTTGGATATGTTAATGTCGTCAGGTGCAATAAATGGTATAGAGAATATATCTGTTTCTATATTTTTGGGCAATGTACGCATGATTCGTACATATTCTTGATTATCATAATGCGGCATATCAGCCTCACTCCCTTCTAAAGACGAATATAATAATGGGAAATTTATCCAATTGACTGTATCTAGAAGGTATGCTAAAGTGCCATTGTAAGGTGTGGAGTACTTTAGCATGCTCCTGTCTGTTTGCATGTAGCTCTGCGTCAACAGAGCTACATGCTTTTTTTATGCCGGACGTGGTTGCAATAATTTTAATTCATATAATTTGTAGCTTCCGCCATAATTTAACCATTTTAAATAATAGTCATAGGCATTACGGGCAGCTTCATGGCTTATGGTAAATTTATTTTTTATATCTTCAGGACACGTTGGCATTATGCGATGAACTAGTGGCGGAGGGGCGATTGCATATTTTGCAAAAAAGCGTGCCTCGGCTTCTGCAACATCAGGTGGAGTGTTCATCATGTGTCCTAAGACGGCATGACCTATTTCATGTAAAATACTCATATTGAGTCTGGTATATGAAATAATGCAGCTATTGTTATAATAAATCATTGACTTTCCATCGTGTTCAAAATAAAATGCATCTTGGCTGAGCTCTAACATAGCATTTCGCTTTTCCTTGTCGAGAGCTGAATACGGAATTACTGATATTCCCATCTTTGTGGCTAGTTCAAAGCCACTGACTGGAATACAATTTGCCGAATATTTCACTAGTAAATGACAAACATTTTCTTTTATATCTTCATATACATCTGAAGACAATCTTTGCATTGGCAATCACCTCGCTAATCTTGCATTAACATAGAAATAATTTTCATTTTTTCTTCTTTGTTCATTTGATGGACATTTCTTGCAATTAATCTCGTTACAGATTTTATTTCATTACTTTCATCATCTACAGCACCTCGCATTAAATAATCTACAGTTGTTCCCAGGCATTGGGCTAAGTCAGATAATACAGCAGCTCTAGGAAAGCGGTCTCCTTTTAAGTAATGTGATAATGCAGATTCAGTTATATTAGCTTTTTGGGCTAACGTTTTTTGTGTCATTCCACGCTGCGTTATCAATTCCTTCAAGCGTATATTAAAATCCTTCACTTCAATGAACATAATAATTCCTCCTTTGTAAAATATAATAATTTAATATTATCACTTTGTCAAGAGTAGTTGCGTTTTTAAAAATTATCCAAAGAACGATGTTTTGCTTTTAGTGTATTGCAGGGTTATTGCCATTATCTGCTTGCTAATTCATTATTATCAAAGCAGAATAGTGTATTGATATTGTCTGTGGAAAATTTTATAATATAACTAAAAAAGAGGAAATAGGGTAGTAAAGATGATAAATATTCGTAAACTGGAAAATGAATTGTGGGAGTCGGCTGATTTGCTGCGGGCGGGCTCAAAGCTGACCTCAAATCAGTATTGCATGCCGGTGCTGGGGCTTATTTTTTTGCGGTATGCCTATAGCAGGTTTAAGATGGTGGAGGCAGAAATCCTGAAGGGCAGGCCGTCAAGAGGTGGGCGTGTAATGCCTGTGGAAGCCAGTGATTTCACTGCCAAAAGTGCCTTGTACCTGCCTAAAGAAGCCCAGTACAATGAGCTGCTGCAGATTCCTGATAATGTTTCTTCTGCCGAGTGGAAGAACAAAGAAGGGGAGACAATGACAAGCCTTGGCGAGGTGCTCAATAATGCCATGGCTTTGATTGAAGGCCAGAGCGAGCAGCTGACAGGCGTACTGCCAAAGAGCTACACGGATTTTTCTGATGAAATTCTGTCAGAGCTGCTGCGTATATTCAGCAACTCCGCCTTGGATGATGTAGGCGGAGATATTATCGGCAGGATTTACGAATATTTCTTAAACAAGTTTGCAAAAAACATTGCTTCTGATGATGGCGTGTTCTTTACCCCTAAGTCACTGGTAAAGATGATTGTCAGCATTATTGAGCCGAAAGCAGGCATCCTTCTGGACCCTGCCTGTGGTTCCGGCGGCATGTTCGTTCAGTCCGGCGATTTTGTCAATGCTGCCGGTATGAATGTCAACAGCACCATGACCTTCTATGGGCAGGAAAAAGTGGAATACAACGCCCAGCTCTGCCTGATGAACATGGCTGTGCATGGTTTGAATGGTGTCATCAAATCTGGTGATGAGGCAAACAGCTTCTATCACGATGCCCACAATCTTGATGGGTGCTGTGACTACGTTATGGCGAATCCGCCCTTCAATGTGGACAAGGTAAAAGCCGATGCTGCGGAAAGCGCAAAGCGGCTTCCTTTTGGTATGCCCGGTGTCAATAAGAAAAAAGAAATCGGCAACGGCAACTATCTGTGGATTTCCTATTTTTATAGCTATCTCAATGAAAAAGGAAGGGCTGGCTTTGTCATGGCATCCTCGGCAACAGACAGCCAGGGCAAGGATAAGGATATTCGGGAAAAGCTGGTAAAAACAGGTCATGTGGATGTAATGATTAGCGTAGCCAATAACTTTTTCTATACCAAGTCATTGCCTTGCTCCCTTTGGTTCTTTGATAAAGGCAAAAATGATGCGCTAAAGGATAAAGTGCTTTTTATTGATGCAAGAAATTACTATACCGTTGTTGACCGCACCTTAAATGAATGGTCTGAATGGCAGCTGAAAAATATGAACGCCATTGTCTGGCTCTATCGCGGTGAATATGACAAATATTGCCAGCTGTTGCAGGCATACCATGTTGCACTCAACAGCGACAAAGCCTTTTGTAACATATTGCAGGAATTAGCAGCAAGTCATGATACCTTAAAGGCAGAAGCAAAACAGGCTGTAGCAGCTGCCAAAAAAGCGGAAAAATCCGCTAAGGAAAAGAAAGAGAAATACACAGGAAAAAAAGCCAAAGAAGTACAGGCTGAATACGATGCAAAGCTGGCAGAGCTGAACGAAGTAATTACAGTAGCCCAGGAAGCAAACTGGCTTTACGAAAAATTTGGTGATGGGGAATATCAGGATATTCTGGGACTTTGCAAGGTAGCTTCCATTGAAGAAATTGAAGAAAAAGGCTGGTCGCTCACTCCGGGAGCCTATGTTGGTGTAGCACCAGTGGAGGATGATGGAGTAGATTTTGAGCAGAGGATGCAAGAAATACACCAGACGCTTTTATCCCTACAAAAAGAATCAAACAATTTAATGGATGAAATAGTAACGAATATGGGGAAGTTAGGTTTATGACGTATAAAAAAACAACAATAGGAGAACATTGTACTGTCACATCTAGCAAAAGGTTTCATTTATCGGAAAGAAGTTCATCAGGAATACCATTTTTTTGTTCTAAAGAAATAATACAAAAAGTTAATGGTGATGAAATAACTGAGTGTGACTATATAAAAGAAGATGTGTATGAACATGTCAAAAAGCAGTACGGTGTTCCAGCAGTTGGCGATTTACTCATAACTACGAGGGGGACTTATGGCATTCCGTATATTTATAAGGCGGATGATTGTTTTTATTTTGCAGACGGCAATCTCACATGGTTAAAAGAATTTGATGACAAGCTTTTGCCAGAATATCTTTATTACTGGGTTCAATCTTACGAAGGGCAAAAGAAAATAGATGCAATAGCAAAAGGCACTGCACAGAAGGCTGTTCCTATTTCATCTATAAAATTGTTGGAGTTGGAAATACCGAGTGCAGATATTCAAGAAAAAATAGTTTCAATCTTATCTGCATATGATAGTCTTGTTGAAAACAATGGTACGCAAATAAAGCTACTTGAAGAAGCGGCACAGCGTTTATATAAGGAATGGTTTGTGAATTTGCGTTTTCCGGGACATGAGGATGTAGAGGTTATCAATAACCTTCCGAGTGGATGGAAAGTTGGTCAAATTGAAGATATTGCATTATTTAAGCGTGGGAAAACTATCACTAAGTCACAGGTGTATGAAGGCAATGTACCTGTTGTTGCAGGTGGTTTAGAACCAGCTTATTATCATAATAAGGCAAATACAGTAGCTCCTGTTATTACAGTTAGTGGTTCAGGTGCTAATGCAGGGTTTGCAAGATTGTATAATGTGGATGTGTTTGCGTCTGATTGTTCATTTGCAGATAGTTTGTCAACGCCATATTTGTTTTTTGTGTATTGTTTCATTAAAGCCAATAAGGCACATTTGGATTCTTTGCAAAAGGGGGCTGCTCAGCCTCATGTGTATGCAAAAGACATAAATTCATTACGGTTGTTGATGCCCCCTGAAACTATGTTAGGTTTGTTTTGTAAAACAGTGGCACCATACTTTAACAAAATAAAAGTATTGCAAAAACAAATAGAATTAATAATTGAGGCGAGGAATAGACTTCTACCTAAACTAATGAGCGGAGAAATTGAAGTATAAACTAAAACAGCACGTTGTGACTTAAAAAATAAAAATTGTTAGATGATAGAGACATGGCACAGAAAATGGGGATAATGGGGTGCAAGGCTGTAGAAAATGAGTATTTATGGAATAGAGAGGTTCAGAAGCTGGTCAATCTCTACAAATCATTGCAATAAAATAGCCGCAAAAATGCGGCTATAGGTGGTGGGGAGGTATTTGCATCAGTTGTCATAACAATGCCATGTATTGACTTCGCTTTGCTTCATCAATGCGGAGGGCATCCATAGCTTCTGTAGCTGAAAAATGCAAAGTTTGCATAAGCGTTTTTATGTTATCGATATTTGATTCAAATCTACTTAAAGCAGATGCTTCGGCAACTCTTTTTGCGGTGTATTCTTCTACGATATTGCACATTTTGGTTACCTCCTCTTTCGTTGATTTCAGGTATTTCATCCTGTCTGATAATAGTTTAGAGTGCATTTTGTCCGCATCAGGCTGTTTGAAGTCTTGCATCAATTTTCCTAATGGGGTGTCATCGGTGTTTTCGCCGTTTACATAGATTATATGGGCTTTGTCGTTGAACTGCTGGCTGACTTCCATAATACATCTTTCGATGTGGTATATCGGCAATCCGTAGCCCAGGACGTCCTTGGCTGTGATGAAGATGACATAAGTCTCTGGCAGCTTGTCAAAGTCATCGCCAGCGTTCAGTTTTCTGAAGTCCAGCATATCAATGTTATATCTGGCTCTTTTGGGCTCCGCTCCGTCATTGGCATTTTGTACCTCAAAGTTGTATTCATTCCCATATTGGTCTGTGGCGAATACATCAAAACGGACACTGCGGCCATAGAGGTTGGGAACGCTATGTTGAGCTTGGATATGGTTGACTCTTAAATCAGTCCTATTCATGATGATATTGAGAATGTACTCCATAGCAACAAAGTTGTCATCCATGAAACTATTAAAGAAAACATCATCCATGAGTGTCATTTGCTGGATTTTTTCGATCAGCTCATGCCAGTGGGGATTATTAATTATGTTATTCAAATTAGTCACCACCTAACGCCTTTTTGTTTTATTATAGCATAAAAAGAAACACATGTCCAGCAGTTTAATGGAGATTATAGTTGATTTTATCTAAGTATTCATAGGTGGAGAAAAGAACGTTGTAAGGTGCTGAACTAAAAGACAGAGATTCATTATGGGGGAGGTGCGGAGCATGAGTTATGATTATTCCGAAAATATTCTTGTGCAGGAGAGTGCCGGGAATTTGCTTGCAAGGGAATTGGGCTGGGATGTGCAGTTTGGCTATAATACAGAAGTGCTGGGCAAGGATGGCACTTTTGGCAGGGGGAGTTATCGGGAGATACTTTTGGTGCGTTATTTTCGGGAGGCATTGAAAAAGTTCAATCCCTGGATAAATGACAATCAGCTCAGCGAGGCACAGCAGGTTTTGGAAAAGAGGCTGTCCACATCATCCCTTTTGCAGGTGAATGAGGAAAAGTATTTTCTTATCCGTGATGGTATTCCTGTTACTGTAAAAAAGACGAAGGGCAGGCGGGATACGAAGAAAGCGGTGGTGATTGATTTTCAAAATCCTCAGAATAATTATTTTCTTGCTATAAAGGAATTAAGAATCCACGGGGATTTGTATCGCAGGAGAACGGATATTGTGGGCTTTGTGAATGGTATTCCCCTGCTTTTTGTGGAGCTGAAAAAGAATACTGTTGATGTGCAAAATGCTTATGATGATAATTACACGGATTATCTGGACACTATTCCCCATCTTTTTTATTATAATGCCTTTCTCGTGCTTTCTAATGGCACGGAGGCAAAGGTGGGGACTTTGGGCAGCAAGTTTGAGTTTTTCCATGAGTGGAAGCGGCTGGCTGAGGATGAACAGGGCAGCGTGGCGTTGGAAACGATGCTGAGGGGCATCTGCCGGAAAGAGAATTTCCTTGATTTGTTTGAGAATTTTATTCTCTATGACCATTCCGATGGGCATACTGCCAAGATACTTGCCCGCAACCATCAGTATCTGGGTGTCAATGAGGCGATGAAGGCTTATGCTGCCAGGAAGCTGAATGATGGCAAGCTGGGGGTGTTCTGGCATACCCAGGGCTCTGGCAAAAGCTATTCTATGGTATTTTTTGCGAAAAAGGTGCGCAGGAAGATGGAGGGGACGCCTACTTTTGTTGTTCTGACAGACCGGGATGAGCTGAACAGGCAGATTAGCGATACTTTTGCCAACTGCGGCTTGCTGGGGAAGGATGTCAAGGTGTCCCAGGCTCTGGCTACAAGCGGTGAAAACTTGGTGGCAAAGCTGCAGGGCAATCCCGGCTTTATCTTTACCCTGATTCAGAAATTCAACAAGACAGATGTGGAGCCTATATATCCTGACCATGATATTATCATTATTTCGGATGAGGCACACCGCAGCCAGTACGGTATTTTTGCAGATAATATGATGAGGCTGCTGCCAACGGCTGCCCGTATCGGCTTTACGGGAACGCCTTTGCTTTCCAGCGATAATATCACAGCCCGTACTTTTGGCGGCTATGTTTCTGTGTATGATTTTAAGCGGGCTGTTGAGGACGGGGCTACTGTGCCCCTTTATTATGAGAACCGCGGTGAGAAGATTGTGGATTTGCACAACCCTGAAATCACCAATCAGATTTTGGAAGCTATTGAGCAGGCGGATTTGGATGATGAGCAGCAGGAGAAGCTGGAAGGGGAGTTTGCCAAGGAGATACATCTTTTGACGGCGGAGCCGCGGCTGCGGTCTATTGCCAGTGATTTTGTGAGGCATTATTCTGATGTGTGGACAAGCGGCAAGGCTATGTTTGTCTGCCTCAACAAAGTGACCTGCGTGCGCATGTATAATTATGTGCAGGAGTATTGGCAGGAGGCTATCAGGCAGCTGAAGGTGAAGATAAAACATGCCAGCCAGCAGGAAGCCGGTGAGCTGAAGCGGAAGCTGAAATGGATGCAGGCAACGGAAATGGCGGTGGTTATCAGCCAGGAGCAGAACGAAATCCAGACCTTCAGGAAGTGGGATTTGGATATCAGGTATCACAGGGCAAAGCTGGAGAAGCGGGAGCTGGACAAGGAGTTCAAGGATGCGCAAAATCCCTTGCGGGTTGTGTTTGTGTGCGCTATGTGGCTTACCGGCTTTGATGTGAAGTGCCTGTCCTGCCTGTATCTGGATAAGCCTCTCAAGGCTCATACTTTGATGCAGACGATTGCCAGGGCCAATCGTGTCAGCGAAGGCAAGAGCAACGGGCTGATTGTGGATTATATCGGGATTGTCAAGGCACTGCGCAAGGCTTTGGCGGATTATACTGCCAATGCTGAAGGTGATGATGGCATAAATCCTACTATTAATAAGGAAGAATTGCTTGCCAGGATTATTGATACGATAGCCAGGGCAAAGTCTTTTTTGGCAGAGCGGGATTTTGCTTTGGAAAAGCTGATTGCGGCTTATGATTTTGAGAAGCTTGCCTATTTGCAGGAGGCTGCTGATATAGTCTGCGGTTCCCGTGAGGATAAGAAGACTTTTACGACTTATGCTGCGGAGCTGAACCGGCTGATGAAATATACTGACCGGGAGGATATAGCAGAGCATATCCGCAAGGAGTATGAGGCGATAGCTGCTATTTATGGTGTGCTGCAGAAAAAGCGCAAGCATGTGAACACGGTGGAGCTGATGATTGAGATTAATGCCATTATCAGCGACCATATACGGATTGAGCATAGTTCTGAGGTGGTATGCGAGGAGCCGCGCCGCTTTGACATCAGTGCCATTGATTTTGATTTGCTGCGCAGGGAGTTTGCCAGGATAAAGCGGAAAAATCTTGTGTTGAAGGATTTGGAGGATATAATCTCCCAGAAGCTGGCTGGCATGCTTTTTAGCAATTCCCATCGCATTAACTATTATGAGCGTTATCAGAAGATTATTGATGACTACAATGCGGAGCAGGACAGGGCTACTATTGAGAAGACCTTTATGGATTTGATGGATCTGGTGCATGATATCAATGAGGAAGAACAGCGTTATGTCCGTGAGGGATTTGCCAGTGATGAGGAGCTTTCCCTTTATGATATGCTGTTCCGGGCGGATTTGAGCAAGAATGACATAAGGAAGCTGAAAGAGGTGGCTGCTATGCTGCTTCGCAAGATAAAGGCGAAGATTGCCGAGCTTGACCACTGGACGGATAAGCAGGAAACCAAGGCGGAGGTTGATAATCTCATCCGTGATACGCTGTGGGCGGAGCTGCCTGAGTGCTATGATGAGGTGAGCATTTCAGCTTATCGCCAGCAGATTTATGAATATTTCTATACGCGGTATAGAAGTGCAGGTTAATGCAGGAGGCTCTAGTAAATCACCATGATAGTATGGGCGAGGAATATCCGTGCAAATTTTATTACAGTACATGGATGGAATATCAGCTAATCATTCTGTTATATCGGTTCAGATAAAGTTCCTTTGGGAACGTTTATCAATATTGGCGAGGAATATCAGTTAATTATTCTGTTGTATCTGTTCAGACAAAGAGCGGGGCAGGTGCGGCATGTACCCAAAGAAAACCTTGAGTGCAGCCTCGCTTCTTAGCGAGTGCGAGCGTAAGCGACGCAGGAGCTTAGAAGCGCGAGGCTGTGCTAAGAGCGAGAGCGAGTTTTCTATGGGTACTGCCGCTGCCTGCCCCTTTTTATGTCTGAACAGAGTGTACGAAAAAGCACGAAAGAGCACGAAAAAGATCTGAACAGAGTGCACGAATCAAAAATCGCGAAAATGCCCATAATTTACCCAACAATATATTGACAACCCACCACAAATTTTGATACAATCTATCAAGTGAGCCTATGCGCTCTCACGAAATTTTGAAAGGAGGATATCGATTTACATGGTAATGACTGATCCTATTGCAGACATGCTGACTCGTCTGCGCAACGCAAATTCCGTATTCCATGAGAAGGTAGAAATCCCTGGTTCCAAGATTAAGAAGGCTATTGCTGAGGTACTCAAGGAAGAGGGTTTCATCAAGGACTACACCTTCACTGAAGATGGCAAGCAGGGTGTAATTACTGTTTCCCTGAAGTATGGCCCTAATCGTGAGAAGGTAATTACTGGTATTAAGCGTATTTCCAAGCCAGGCCTGCGCCAGTATGCAAAGGCAGCTGAGCTCCCTCGTGTTCTCGGCGGTTTGGGTATCGCCATCATTTCCACTTCCAAGGGAATTATGAGCGATAAGGATGCTCGCAAGGCCGGTCTCGGCGGCGAGGTTGTAGCTTATATCTGGTAATTATTTAGAAGTTAGGAGGTGTACTAATGTCAAGAATTGGTAGAGCACCTATCACTATCCCTGCCGGCGTTACTGTTAAGGTTGAGGATGGCAATAAGGTGACTGTAAAGGGTCCTAAGGGTGAATTGGTACGCACTATTCATCCGGACATGAAGATTAACGTTGAGGAGAATACTCTCACTGTAGAGCGTCCTTCTGATAATAAGGATCACAGGTCCTTGCACGGCCTGAGCCGTACCCTCATCAACAACATGGTTGTTGGCGTAAGCGAGGGTTATGCAAAGACTCTTGAGATCAATGGTGTTGGTTACAGAGCTGCTGTCAAGGGCAAGAACCTTGAGCTGGCTTTGGGCTTCTCCCATCCTGTAGTTGTTGAGCCGCCAGAGGGCATCAAGTTTGAGTGCCCGGCTGCTACCAAGATTGTAGTAAGCGGTATCGACAAGGAGGTTGTTGGTGCAATTTCCGCAAAAATCCGTGATTACAGAAGACCTGAACCATATAAGGGCAAGGGTATTAAGTATGAAGGTGAGTTTGTTCGTCGCAAGGTTGGTAAGGCCGGCGCCAAGGGCAAGAAATAATTAGCAGAAAGGAGTAACCGACAGTGTTTGTTAAGGAAGATAAGAATAAGGCTCGTCAGAAGCGTCACCTGCGTGTACGCAATCACATTTCCGGCACTGCTGAGAGACCACGTCTTAACGTATTCCGTAGCTTGAGCAACATCTACGCACAGGTTATTGATGATGTTAACGGTGTTACTCTCGTATCTGCCAGCACAAAGGACAAGGATTTCCAGAACTACGGCGGCAATGTAGAGGCTGCAAAGGCAATCGGCGAGGCTATTGCCAAGCGTTCCCTGGAGAAGGGCATTACCGAGGTAGTATTCGACCGTGGTGGTTATGTATATCATGGCCGTGTTGCAGCACTTGCTGAGGCAGCTCGTGAAGCAGGCCTGAAATTCTAAAATTTGTAAAGGAGGTACATTAATGGCTAGAATTGACAACGAGACTCCTGAGTTCCAGGAAAAAGTTGTATATATTAACCGAGTTGCAAAGGTTGTTAAGGGCGGCCGCCGCTTCTCCTTCAGCGCATTGGTAGTTGTTGGTAACGAGAAGGGCCAGGTTGGTGCAGGCCTGGGCAAGGCAGCAGAGGTACCTGAGGCAATTCGCAAGGGCGTCGAGGATGCCAAGAAGAATTTGATTGATGTTTCCCTGAAGGATACCACTATTCCTCATGAGATGATTGGTATCTTCGGTGCAGGCCGTGTGCTCATGAAGCCGGCAGCAAAAGGTACCGGTGTTATCGCCGGCGGCCCAGCCCGTGCGGTTCTTGAGCTTGCAGGTATTAAGGATATCCTGACCAAGTCCCTGGGTTCCTCCAATCCTAACAACATGGTTCGCGCAACTTTGAAGGGTCTTGAGCAGCTGAAGCAGGCTGAGAAGGTTGCTGAGCTTCGCGGCAAGACTGTACAGGAACTTTTGGGTTAAGGAGGATTTGATAATGGCAAAGTTGAAGATTACTCTGACCAGAAGCCTGATTGGCAGACCTGAAACCCAGCGCAAGACCATTAAGGCATTGGGTTTGAAGAAGTTGAATTCCTCAGTTGAGCTTCCAGATAATGAGTCCATCCGTGGCCAGCTCCACAAGGTAGAGCATCTCATTACTGTTGAAGAGCAGGCTTGAGTTCAGGGAGGTGCAATAGACAGATGAAATTGAATGAATTATCTCCAGCTCCTGGTTCCCGCAAGGCAGCATTCCGTGTTGGCCGTGGCTTGGGTTCCGGTAACGGCAAGACCTCCGGCAAGGGCCAGAAGGGCCAGAAGTCCCGTGCTGGCGGCGGTGTTCGCACCGGCTTTGAGGGTGGTCAGATGCCTTTGTATCGCAGACTGCCGAAGCGTGGCTTCAAGAATATCTTTGCTGATGTATATGCAGAGGTTAACGTTGAGACTTTGAACCGTTTTGAGGATGGCGCAACTGTTGATGCAGTAGCTTTGATTGAGGCTGGCGTACTGAAGAACGTTCGTGATGGTGTTCGTATCCTCGGCAATGGCGAGCTCACCAAGAAGCTGACCGTTGTTGCAAACGGCTTTACCAAATCTGCTCAGGAGAAGATTGAGGCAGCAGGCGGAAAAATTGAGGTGATCTGATTTGGTTTCAGCCCTCTCAAACATCGTTAAGATTCCGGAGCTGAGGTCAAAGATCATCTTTACTCTGGTCATGTTCGCCGTATTCAGAATGGGTACCCATATTCCTGTTCCTGGCGTTGACCCATCGGCTATCGAGCGGCTCTTTAACAGCGGAACTCTTTTCGGTTTGTTGGATTTGTTCTCCGGTGGTGCTCTGAGCAAGTTTTCCATATTTGCCATGAGTATTACCCCTTATATTAACGCGTCCATCATCATTCAGCTGTTGAATGTAGTTATACCGACACTGGAACAGTGGTCAAAGGAAGGCGAAGAGGGGCACAAGAAAACCACCAAGGTCACTCGCTACTTTACGGTAGTGCTGGCATTCCTGCAGGCTATGGGCATGTCCATCGGCTTGAAGGAAGCTGTTCTGAATCCGGGTCCTATGTCCACGCTGATTATAGCAATCACGCTGACGGCGGGCACGGTGTTTCTCATGTGGGTTGGCGAGCAGATTACCGCCAACGGTGTGGGAAATGGTATTTCACTAATCATTTTTGCAGGTATCGTGGCTGCATTGCCAGCCAATATCGGTAAGATTTATCATTATTTGCAGGCAGGAACCATTTCTTATATAAATGTGTTCTTCTTTGCAGCGATTGCGGTGGCCATGATTGTGCTGGTAATAGCAGTGCATACGGCGTTCCGCAGGGTTCCAATCGCTTATGCGAAAAGGGTTGTCGGCCAGAAGCAGTTTGGCGGGCAGTCCAGCTTTATCCCGCTGAAGGTAAACCATGCGGGAGTTATTCCAATAATCTTTGCGTCATCCGTGCTGATGTTTCCAGTAACTATTGCCCAGTTTATTGATATCCCCTGGGTAAAGACTTTTGCCGGGTATTTTGCGTGGGGTACACCGCTACATTCAACAGTGTACGCACTGCTGATTATCTTCTTCACGTATTTTTACACCGCGGTTACTGTAAAGATATCGGATATGGCAGAGAATCTGAAAAAATACGGCGGGTTTATCCCGGGCGTCCGTCCGGGTGAGCCTACTGCAGAATATTTAGATCATGTCATGACTCGTATCACCCTTGCAGGAGCATTCTTCCTTGCATTCATAGCTATATTGCCGACGATTATCGCCAGTGCAACCCACATGGACGGTATCAACTTCGGCGGCACGGCTCTGCTGATTGTTGTAGGCGTAGGACTTGACACCATGAAGCAGATTGAATCCATGGTAGTGATGCGACATTACGAAGGATTCATGAAGTAAGGAGGAAATACAATGCATATTCTGTTAATGGGACCTCCTGGTGCTGGTAAGGGTACTCAGGCAGCAAACATTGTCAAGAAGTTCGCGATCCCGCATATTTCCACTGGCGACATGTTCCGTGCCGCTATCAAGGAAGGGACCGAGCTGGGAAAAAAGGCGAAGGCATGTATTGATGCCGGCAACCTGGTTCCGGATGAGATTACCGTAGGCATCGTCAGGGAGCGGCTGGCTCAGGACGATTGCAAGCAGGGCTTCATCCTGGATGGCTTTCCTCGTACCGTTGAGCAGGCTGATGCCCTCAGCAAAATCCTTGCTGAGCTGGGTATCTCTCTCAAGAGCGTAATCAATATTACTGTTCCATCTGCCGACCTGGTGGAGAGGGCAGTAGGTCGCAGGATCTGCAAGAGCTGCGGTGCTACTTATCATGTGAAGTTCAGCCCGTCCAAGGCTGAGGGCAAGTGTGATGAGTGCGGCGGCGAGCTTTACCAGCGGGCAGATGACACCGAGGAAACCATGAAGAATCGGTTGTCAGTATACGAGGCACAGACAAAGCCATTGATCGAGTATTACCAGAAGGCTGGTCTTTATGTAGAGATTGATGGTCGTCAGGCAATCGACAAGGTTTTTGCAGACGTTGTTGAAACCCTGAAGTAAAAGGAGTCATTATGTCTAAGCAAGATGTAATTGAAGTTGAAGGTAAGGTACTGGAGGCATTGCCTAATGCCATGTTCCAGGTAGAGTTGGAGAACGGCCATGTAGTTCTGGCCCATGTTTCCGGCAAGATTCGCATGAATTTCATCCGCATCCTGCCGGGTGACAAGGTAACCATTGAGCTGACGCCTTATGATCTGACTCGCGGCCGTATCACCTATCGTTTTAAATAGTCAAAACAAGGCTTTTGGCAGTAATATGAAAGGGGCATAACGCAATGAAAGTTAAACCGTCGGTTAAACCTATTTGTGAAAAGTGCAAGGTTATTAAGCGTAAGGGTCGCGTAATGGTTATTTGCGAAAACCCAAAACATAAGCAGAGACAAGGATAATTTTAGAAGGAGGTGCTTGATGTATGGCACGTATTGCCGGTGTAGATTTGCCACGTGATAAGAGAATTGAGATTGCATTAACATATATCTATGGTATTGGTCTTACTACTTCCCAGAAATTGCTGAAGGAGACCGGTATCAACCCTGATACCCGTACCCGTGATTTGACTGAGGACGAGGTTGTAAAGCTGCGTGATATCATTGACAAGAATGTTATCGTAGAAGGTGACCTTCGTCGTGAGCAGTCCCTGAATATAAAGCGACTCGTTGAGATCGGCTGCTATCGCGGTCGCCGTCATCGCATGGGTCTGCCAGTTCGCGGACAGAATACTAAGAACAACGCACGCACCCGCAAGGGCCCTAAGAAGGCTGTTGCTGGTAAGAAAAAATAAGGGAGGGCTAAAGAGTGGCAGTTAAGAAGTCTGTACGTCCTAAGAAGAAGGACCGCAAAAATATTGAATTTGGTGTTGCTCATATCAGCTCCACCTTTAATAACACTATCGTTACCCTGACTGATAAGAATGGTAATGCACTTTCCTGGGCAAGCGCTGGCGGCCTCGGTTTCCGTGGCTCCAGAAAGAGCACTCCGTTTGCAGCTCAGATGGCAGCAGAGGTTGCTGCAAAGGCTGCTATGGAGCATGGCTTGAAGCAGGTTGATGTCTATGTAAAGGGTCCTGGTGCCGGCCGTGAGGCAGCTATCCGTTCCCTGCAGGCTACCGGCCTCGAGGTTAGCATGATTAAGGATGTTACCCCGATTCCTCATAATGGATGCCGTCCGCCGAAGCGTAGAAGAGTTTAATAGGAGGTGCAGAATAAATGGCAATTGATAGAGTACCAGCACTGAAAAGATGCCGTTCTCTCGGCATTGAGCCAGGCGTTGTAGGTCTTGGCAAGAGTTCCAAGCGTCAGCCTCGCCGCACCCGTGGCAAGGTCAGCGAGTATGGCACTCAGTTGAAGGAAAAGCAGAAGGCAAAGTTCATTTATGGTGTACTTGAGAAGCAGTTCCGTGCTTACTACACCAGGGCAAAGAAGATGCCGGGCATCACTGGTGAGAACCTCATCAGCCTTCTGGAGAGAAGACTTGACAATGTAGTATTCCGTCTGGGTCTGGCTGCAACCCGCAAGCAGGCTCGTCAGGTTGTTCGTCATGGTCATATTACTGTAAATGGCAAGCGTTGTGACATTCCATCTGCACTTGTTAATGTAAATGATGTTGTTGCAGTAGCTGAGAAGGCTCGCGGTAATGCATTCTTCAAGGCTCTGGCTGAGTCCAACAATGCACTCAGCACTCCTGCCTGGATTACTGTTGGGGCTGACAGCTTCACCGGTACTGTAAACCGTTTCCCTGCCAGCGAGGACTTCGATGTTCCTGTTGACAGCCAGGCTATTGTCGAGTTGTACTCCAAATAATAATTTCTGTGTATTTTTTGCATTCGTTATCGGATATGTACATAGATGCATTGAGTTATTGAGGAGGGCAATTCCACATGATCGAAATCGCAACACCTAAGATTGAGATACAGGAAAATAATGAGGATCTTTGCTATGGTAAGTTCGTCTGCGAGCCTATGACTCGTGGCTACGGCATCACCATTGGAAACAGCATGCGCCGCATACTGTTATCCTCTATTCAAGGTGCAGCCATTACCTCGGTGAAAATCGAGGGCGTGCTGCATGAGTTCTCCACAGTTCCTGGAGTTCGGGATGATGTTACCAACATCGTCCTGCACTTGAAGGAGCTCTGCCTCAAGATGCACAGCGATGAACCAAAGGTCATCCGCATTGATGTGAAGGGTGAGAAGGAAGTAACGGCAGCGGATATCATCCATGATGCCGATATTGAGATTCTCAATCCTGACCTGCATATTGCAACGGTTAATGAGGCAGGTTCCTTGAAGATAGATATGGTCGTGGAGCATGGCCTCGGCTATGTTCCGGCTGAAAAGAAAAAGACTCAGGATCATACCATCGGTGTAATCCTGGTGGATTCTATCTTCTCACCGATTCGTCGAGTAAATTACAAGGTTGAGGATATCTGTGTTGGCGATGCTGTTGACTACGACAAGCTGACTCTGGAGGTATGGACCGATGGTTCCATACAGCCGGAGACGGCTGTCAGCAAGGCCGCAGCTATCCTGATCAGCCGCCTGAAGCTGTTCCAGAACCTGACTGTACTGCCTGAGATAGAGGTAGTGCCTGAGGTGGAGGCAGAGGAAAGCGGTGAGTCTGCTGCCAGCAACCCGGAGCTGGATTCTATTCTGGCAACCAAGGTAGAGGATATGGATTTGACGGTCCGTTCCTTTAATTGCTTGATGCGGGCAGATATTAAGACTGTTGGTGACCTGGTAAGCAAGACCGAGGAGGAGATTATGAAGGTTCGTAATCTCGGCCGCAAGTCTTTGGATGAGGTTAAGGACAAGCTTAAATCCATGGGATTATCCTTAAAGGAAAGTGATGCTTCCAAGCTGGGTGACTACCTTGCGGACGATTCGGAAGCTTGATTTACATTATTTTTTGATACAAGGAAAGAGGGAAATAAATGGCTTATAGAAAGTTAGGTCGTGATTCTAGCGCCCGTAAGGCACTGTTCAAGAGCATTCTGACTTCCTTCTTCAAGCATGAGCGCATTGAGACCACCGAGGCTAAGGCCAAGGAGATCAGCGGCCTTGCAGAGCAGTTGATCACTCTCGCAAAGCGCGGTGATCTGGCAGCTCGCCGTCAGGCTATTGCTCAGCTTGCTGATGAGGATGTTGTTAGAAAGCTGTTTTCTGAGATTGTTGAGTACGACTCCGTAAAGAACCGTCAGGGTGGCTACACCCGTATCATGAAGCTGGGTGTTCGTCGTGGTGACGCAGCTCCAATGGTTATTCTTGAGTTGGTGAAATAATCATAGTATAATAAGGCTGTTGCTTCTATTTGAGGCAATAGCCTTTTTATTTTGCTGATTCCGGGAGAAGTAATTTGAAAATGATATTATAGTTAACTGAATAGTGAAATACGGTTGACTATACCATAGGGCAGAAGTAAAATAGAAGCAGATTGAGTTTTAGTGTGCACAAGGAGCAGATCATGGCTTTTATAGAATGCAGGGGATTATACCACGATTATAATGCCGGGATGGAAAATGAATACAGGGCACTGGAAAATGTCAGCCTGAGGGTGGAAAAAGGGGAATTTGTGACGATTTTGGGTACCAATGGCTCCGGCAAATCCACTCTGGCAAAGCATTTTAATGCCCTGCTGCAGCCAACCCGGGGCAAATGCCTGGTGGATGGCATTGATACCTCTGATGAGGCAAGGCTGTGGGATATCAGGAGCAGGGTGGGGATGGTGTTCCAGAATCCAGATAACCAGATTATTGCAGCCATTGTGGAGGATGATATCGGCTTCGGGCCGGAGAATATGGGCATGGAGCCCCACGAAATCAGGCGGCGGGTGACAGCTGCCCTGAAGGCTGTAAATATGGAGGAATTTCGCCATTTTGCCCCTCATCTCCTGTCAGGGGGTCAGAAGCAGCGGGTTGCCATTGCAGGTGCCCTGGCCATGAACACGGAGTGCCTGGTGCTGGACGAGCCTACCGCCATGCTGGACCCTGCAGGCAGGCGCGAGGTGATTGATACGGTGCGCCGCTTGAACCGGGAGCAGGGGATTACGGTTATCAATATTACTCATTTTATGGAGGAAGCTGCCCTGTCGGACAGGATTATCGTCATGAACAGGGGCAGCATCATGAAGGAAGGCAGCCCGGAGGAAATCTTTCAGGATATTGGTGGCATGAGGCAGCTGGGGCTGGATGTGCCGGTGGCAACGGAGCTTGCTTACAGGCTGTCCCGGAAGGGCTTGCAGCTGGACAGGGCGATTATTAATCAGGAGGCATTGGTAGAAGCATTATGTCGATTGAAGTAAGGAATATATCATATATATACATGCCAAAGTCCCCCTATGAGCGCTTGGCACTGGATGATGTAACCATCACCATCCCGGAGGGGAAAATCACGGCTATAGCCGGGCATACGGGCTCCGGCAAGTCCACTCTTATTCAGCACCTGAACGGGCTCATAAGCCCAAGCCAAGGCTGCGTGCTGGTGGATGGGGTGGATATCGGAGCCAAGGGGCAGGCAGCAAGACAGGCGCGGCGCTCCGTGGGCATGGTGTTTCAGTACCCGGAGCATCAGCTTTTTGAGGAAACGGTGGAGCAGGATATTGCCTTCGGGCCGAAGAATTATGGCCTGACGCCGGAGGAGGTCAAAGAACGGGTGCGCTTTGCCATGGATTTCGTGCAGCTTGATTATGAGGAATACAGCCAGCGGTCACCTTTCCAGCTCAGCGGCGGCCAGATGCGCAGGGTGGCTATCGCCGGGGTGGTGGCACTGCGGCCCAAGTACCTGGTGCTGGATGAGCCTACGGCAGGGCTGGACCCCAGGGGCCGGGAGGAGCTGATGCAGCGGATACTGAAGCTGCACCGGCAGGAAAAGAATACCATCGTGCTGGTGTCCCACAGCATGGATGATATTGCAAAGTTTGCAGATAATGTGGTTATTATGAACCGGGGCAGGGTGCTGATGGAGGGCACCCCCCGGGAGGTCTTTGTCCGGGAGGACTTTATCCGGCAGGCGGGGCTGGATGTGCCGGAGATTACCAACATAATCAAGGCATTGAAGTCCGGGGGGCTGGATATCCCCTCTGACATCTATACTATGGAGGAAGCTGTGGAGGCCATCGTCAGGGCGATGAGAGGAAAAAACAGGGCAGGAGGTGCGGAAAGATGTTGACGGATATTACCCTTGGGCAGTATTTTCCTGGCAATTCCCTGCTGCACCGCATGGATGCCAGGGTGAAGATCGTGCTGCTGTTTTTCTATATCGTTGGAATTTTTTTGTTTGACAATAACTGGTGCTACCTGATGAACACCCTGCTGGCATTGGCTTTGGTGGGGGTATCAAGGATTTCCCCACGGGTGGTGCTTAAGGCCATCAAGCCTTTGTGGTGGATTTTGCTTTTGACCTTTATTATCCAGCTGTTCAGCGTGCCTGGGGAGGTGCTTATGAAGGTGTGGATTTTTGACCTGACCTATGAGGGATTGGAGAAGGGATTTTTTATCAGTTTGCGGCTTATTCTGCTGATTGGTGTATCCTCACTTTTGATGTTCACCACATCGCCATTGATGCTGACGGATGCCTTGGAGGCACTTTTTAAGCCGTTGAAAAAAGTTGGGTTCCCGGCTCATGAGCTGGCCATGATGATGACAATTGCCCTCAGATTTATCCCTACCTTGATGGAGGAGACAGATAAGATCATCAAGGCGCAGAAATCCCGCGGCTCAGATATAGGCGAGGGGAACCTGATTGCCAAGGCAAAGAGCATGATACCGATTCTGGTGCCCCTGTTCATCTCGGCTTTTCGCAGGGCGGATGAGCTGGCCATGGCTATGGAGGCCAGGAGCTATCGGGGCGGCGAGGGGCGCACCCGCATGAAGGCCATGCGCATGCACAAGTCCGATGGCTGGGCTATCGGCAGCATGGCTGTGTATCTGGCGGTCTGTGGTGCAGTGTATTGGCTGGTGTAATTGCTATAATTGCTGTAATTGTATTGGAGATGTGTAATGAAACCTGAACACAAGGAGATAATGAAGGCGCGCAGGCGCAATATCAGGCTGACGGTGTCCTATGACGGCACGGCATACAACGGCTTTCAGCGGCAGAATCCGCCCCAGGTGGCAGTGCAGAATGTGCTGGAGGAAAAGCTTGCCGCAGTCTGCGGTGACAGCGTGGAGCTGGCGGCCTCGGGGCGGACGGATTCCGGCGTGCATGCCATAGGGCAGGTGGTGAATTTTTTCACGGATGGCACCATCCCCCTGGACAGGCTGCCGCGGGCGGTGAACAGCATCCTGCCGCCGGATATTGTGGTGCTGGATGCAGCGGAGGCGGACAGGGATTTCAGTGCCCGCCACAGTGCCAAGAGCAAGATTTATATTTATCGGATTTTGCAGGGATATATCCCGGATCCCTTTGAGCGGAATTACAGCTGGAATATCCACAAGGAGCTGGATACGGAGTCTATGCAGGAGTGCCTGCGCATGATAGAGGGCACCCATGATTTCAGTGCCTTCCGTGCTGCCGGTGGGCCGCCTGTGAGCCCGGTGCGGACTATCTATGAGGCATCTTTGGAAAAAAAGGGGCGCATTGTAGAGCTGAAATTCTTTGCCAACGGCTTTCTTTACCACATGGTGCGCAATCTGGTGGGCACCATGGCCAATGTGGGCATGGGGCGTACCAGCGTCCAGCGTTTCGGGGAAATCATGGCATCCTTGGACAGAAATCAGGCAGGTGCCACGGCACCTGCCCAGGGATTGTATCTGTATAAGGTTAATTATTAGATGGAGTAAATGAATATGGTGCATATTTTTTTGACAAGCAGCCCCACAGGGCCTCTGGACGGCAGCCGCAAAGTTGACGGCATCGACAAGTGGAATGGCTTTGGGGACAGGCTGCATGAGGTGTGGAAGGCAGGTTCACGTTGCCTGATGGTTGCCGCGGCGCCGGATAACTATGCCATGATGGATGAGATGACGGGATTTTTCTGGCATACCTGGTTGCAGGAGGGCTTTAGTATGCAGTGTATGGACAAGCTGGACTACCGCTATCATGGCAGCGGCTGGGACAGCGTGCATGGGCATATCAGCCGTGAGGATTTGCACAGCTATGATGTGCTGTTCCTGGCTGGCGGCCATGTGCCAACCCAGAGGAATTTTTTTGAAGCAATCGGGTTGCGCGAAAAGCTGCAAGGCTTTCAGGGGATAATAATCGGCATCAGTGCAGGCTCCATGAACAGTGCCGACATGGTTTACATTCAGCCGGAGGAACCAGGGGAGGCAGTGGACGGAGGCTTTTGCCGCTGGGGCAGGGGGCTTGGCCTGACCGGGCGGAATATCCTGCCCCACTATCAGATGGTCAAGGATAATTATCTGGATGGAATGAGGTTATATGAAGATATTACGCTGCCTGACAGCTATGGCCATGAGTTCATTGTGCTGTGTGATGGCAGCTATCTGCGGCTGGAAGCTGAATGGGCAGGTGCACCGCCAATTAGTGAAGACGTCTATGGTGAGGCGTATGTTATCCGGGATGGAAATGTGAGTGAGCTGTGCAGGCATGAGAAAATGTGTGTGTTAAAAGGCTGAGAGGCTAAATTAATATACATATATATGGTTAGTTGATTTGTAAAACAAAAAAGCCATCCAGGCAAAATGCCTGAATGGCTTTTTACTTACAATACGGCAGCTTTTTTTCCTATAGCCATAACCTGTTCAGCTGTCATTTTGGCAATACGGGCAACTGTATTGATATTTATGCCATCACGCAGCATATCGGTTACAATCTCATAACGTTCTTCTATACGTCCCTCAGCACGTCCTTCAGCACGTGCTTCCGCTCTATTTCGTTCAATAACTTCGCACATCTCGTTCATCCTTATACACTGTCACAACAAAGCCAATTTTCTGAAATTGGCTTCGGTCATATCAGCCGCATCGGCAGCTTCTTTTAAGGTCAGTTTGTTCAGTTTTACTAGCTTTGTCAGTAGGGATAACTGCCCCTCGACACGTCCTTCAGCGCGTCCTTCAGCACGTGCTTCCGCTCTATTTCGTTCAATCACTTCGCACATTTCGTTCACTCCTTCTTCGGTAGTTTTGAATATACGTTTTCGTTCCGATATAGCAGGAAATTTGTCATCATAATATGCATCCTCAACAAA
>JBJDWY010000161.1:0-13329 GCA_051866255.1 Anaerovibrio sp.
GTCATCGGCTGTTCAGCAGCCGTTATTTCCAATGCCATTTTTTACAAACATTAGCCACTAATTATACCATAAAACCGATAAAATAGCAAATTTACGGCAGATGGAAAATGCCTTAGATTGCTAATCATGTTACTTATAATCCGTTGTACTATAAGCAACATATAGATAAAATAGAATTTATGGAGGTATATATCATGATTACCACTGCTTTTGGAAAAAGAATACGAGAACTACGAGAAACTTTGGGGATAAGCCAAGAAAAATTTGCATTAAAAATCGGTATGGACAGGACATATTATTCTTCTGTAGAAGCAGGAAAGCGAAATATTTCAATTATAAACATTTGTAAAATAGCCAAAGGATTTAATATAACGTTAAGTGATTTGTTTGATAAAATAGATTATAATGAGGTTGACATATATGACTGATTTTATTATTGAAGAATTTTATAAAAGAATGGCAAATGTTAATTTAAATGTATATGGAATTTTATCTACCGATATGAATATACATTCTTTAGGAACTGATTCAAAAATTATAGGACGCATTTTTGAAATGCTTACTCAGCCTGTTTTAGAAAGTATTGCAAAAGATTATGGCTTTATTTTAACAACACCAGAAAAACAAACTGTATATCCAGATTTTATCATGATGAAGTCTAGTGATTCAAACGAAAAAATAGCTATAGATGTAAAATCTACATACATTACTGATAACAATTCTTCAATCAAATTTACCTTAGGTTCTTTTGCATCATATATGAGAAATAACACTAAAAATATTGAATATAAGTATACAGACTATATAAAGCATTACGTAATCGGCTTTGTATATAAGAGAAATGGAGCTGCACAGGAAAGTAAAGTGTACCAGCTTGCTAACAAAGACGATATAGCCTTTCCATACAGTGATGTAAGATTTTTTATACAAGAAAAATATAAAATTGCTGGCGATAAACCTGGATCAGGCAACACAGAAAATATAGGTTCATTTAGAACTAACTCTTTTGATGAATTGAAAAATGGAAACGGTCCATTTTCTGAACTGGGGCAGGATATTTTTGATTTATATTGGAAGTATTATCCTAATTATCGTTCTTCCTCACGTGAATATACTTCACTTGACGAATTTTTAAAATGGTATCCCGATAATAAAGATAACTTGGAATTATTACATCAATATAACAAAACAAAAATTCTTGATAAGATAAGTAAATATAATACCGAAAACCTAGATGAAGAAATATTGAATGTTGCAGAAGAATTTTCAATATACAAAACGAAATAAATTAAAATGAGCTGCTATAACATAATAGCAGCTCATTTTAATTTATTGTTTTATAGCAAGAACTTCAATCATTGGATGGCGATTGCTTTCTTTTGCACCTATATGATAAAAATGCTCTAATTCATGCCAATAAAAATCAGACCAATAATCATATAAATGAGTATTTTTCCTAAATTGATTTTCTTTCCACATGGATAAGCATACTTTAGCAGATGTAGCATGAGAATATTTTGATAAGGCAATAGCTTCTTCTTCTGGCCATTCTCCTACATAAGAAGTATCTCTGCCTATATATGGAGGATCCAAATAAATATAATCATCCTTTGTCGCAATATTAAAGATTTCCTGCCATGGCTGACATGTGAATTTCCAATCCTTGCCCGATATGATTTGTGAAATATTTTCTACTTGATTACATATTTTGGTGATATAAGCTTTAGAAAATCTATTTGGCTTTTTACAGAATGGAACATTAAACAATCCTTTCCTGTTAAATCGTATCATACCATTGAAATCCGCTCTATTTAAAAACAAAAAATATAATGGATCCCCATTAGAATTAAAATCATTCCTCATTTTTATATAATATTCATTACCTTTTTCAGATAAAATAGAACCATGATATTCTAAAAAATCACGAACAATAGAACTATTTATTTCCCCATTTTGTATTTTTTTATAAAAAGATATGATGTATTGATTTTTGTCATTTAAAATGGCTCTTTCAGGCTGAATATTAAATGCTACCACTCCAGTCCCAACAAATGGCTCAATCCATAAACCCGATTTTTTTCTTTTTACATGCTCCTTAATAAAGGGAATAATTTTTGTTTTTATTCCCTGACATTTTATCGGCGGAACAATAACTTTGCTTTTTTCCATACAATACTCCTTAAAATGCGATATAAACGTTTTCATTATATCATATTTTATCATTTTTTATAATACGCAAAAGGCAGTGCCCCGAAAGACACTGCCCTTTTGTAATGCACTTTTCATTTAGAGATAAAAGACGCCTTATCCATTAACTTGCTTAACGCAAAATTTTCTTTCATCAATGACAATAAACACTTATGGCAAACCATTATAAAAGGATTGACTACCGCCACTCCATGCAAAGATTCTATTATAAAAGCACAATAAAATCAAGCACATTTTCCCTTATGCATAGAAATAATATTCATCACAGTGAATTACCATCTATGTTTTTATTTTTAACAATACTACTTGACAAAATGGCAACTATAAAATATAATGACATTGTCAATTAAAATCAATAGAACAGAAAGGAATGCTTCTATGGGAAAGGAATTAGGTTCACGCATAACCGAAACTTTACAAAAACGTAAAATGACACAAAAAGAATTAGCAGAACGTATTGGGGTGACAGAAGCAGTAATGTCAAGATATGTTTCTGGTAACAGAGAACCAAAACCAGATATGCTGGCAAATATTGCTACTGCCCTCCATACCACATCAGATTTCTTACTCGGCATTGAATGTGATGAATTATATCATCCTAGAATTCGCCGTCTGATCGCACGAAATGCAGCCTTAATGACTGAGCAAGAAAAAAGAGAACTAATCAACGCATTGTTTGGGGAGGAGTAATATTGGGAATTTCTTTATCACACGCAAGATGCGAGGAAATAAAGCAGATTGTTGTTAATATGTTCGTCAAATACGATGTTTCCTGTGTCCCTGTTAACTGTTTTGAACTGGCAATAAAAATAGGAATTAAAGTCATTCCTTATTCAGCTATCCCCGAAGATAAACGATGGTTGCTTTTGAAAAAAAGTGAGGATGGATTTTCTATAGAAAAAACTATTGGAGAGTGGTACATATATTATAATGACAAAAAAAACTATGGACGCATTAATAATACCATCATGCATGAAATAGGTCATATAGTTTTAGACCACAGCGAGGACAGCGAACTAGCAGAAAAAGAAGTAAAATTCTTTGCAAAATATGCACTTGTTCCTCCCGTGCTTGTACACAAATTAAAATTAGATAACCCAGCTGATATTGCTGATATCTTCAAAGTAAGTTTCGAAGCCGCCTGCTATGCGAACTCTTATTACAAAAAGTGGCTGCAATATGGTTCATCGAAGTATACTAAGTACGAAATTACGCTCTTAAAATTATTTCGTAGTATATCATGATACGATATTTTTTATATGAAAGGAGAATTAATATATTATGTTAAAAACACATGTCAGAAAATATGACAACTTCAAACTTTATTACTGGCATGGAGCAACATTAGTTGGCAAATATAGATTACCACAACTTGCTCCTACACAGGCAATTCCATCAAAAGTTATATGTTTTAATGAACGTAAAAGTGTTTCTAAACCAAATGAATATTGGGTTGACTTCTTTATTGATGATGCTCTGTTTGAAAATTTCTGGAATCACCCGGAAGTTAGCTTTGCAAATCTCAAACGCTTTGCGGGAATAATTACTACTGATTATTCTATGTTACCAGAAATGCTACCCGGACAGAACTTATGGAACTGTACTCGCAATAGAGTCATGGCATACTATCTCCAACAGCAAGGATTTAATATCATCCCCGTTGCCTCTTGGTGCGTTGAAAGTGATTTTGAATGGTGCTTTGATGGTTTGCCAGAAAACAGCTCTATCGCAATTACCACTAATGGATGTATGTCAAGTCCATATAGTAAGCGTATACTGCTACACGGTGTCGCAGAGTTACAAAGACAAAAATCACCAGCAAATCTTATTGTCTGTGGCAGGCACGTTAATGAACTTGATATTTATGACAACGTACATTATTATCCTTCCTATTCCCAACGCTGGAAGGAGCGTGCTGTATAATGGGTAGCAGAGGTTCTTTCCTTGAAAGCGGTGGCTTTAGTACACCCGCAAAATGGCATACTGTTGACTACATTGAAGGAATTAAGGTTTTAGCACCTAAAGACCCTAAAGCAAGTATGAATTTGCCAGAAAGGTCAAATACACCAGGAACATCTTATTTGCTATACAGAAAAAATGGCGATTTCAATCAGCTCCGAGTTTTTGGAGAAAAACGTGTGCCACAATTTGATATAGATTATGGTATGCACAATGGAAAAAAATCACTCCATGTACATTACTACACGGATGGAGTGCGTGGCAAAAATCCAAATATTCTCCGTCCTGGCGATGCGCTCTACGAAAAATATAAATCCCTATTTAAGGAGAACAAGCAATGAACGGATTAAAAATGAACGAATTGTATGACCTTATTTCCAATGGGCATGAGGCTGAATTTGAGTATGGCGGAACTACTTATATATTGCAGCCAGAAGTTAATAATAGCAAAACCTATCTCGTAATTTGGGATTGTACGCCAAATGCGAAAAAGTGCATCATCAAGCATGAAATTAATATTGAGATTGATGGTGATATTCCTCAGCCTATTATCAAAACATTTCTTTCAGAAAAATGTTTTAAAGGTAAATCTTTTTTGGAAATAGAGCAAGATATTACCGTAACCGTGATTTATTAAACACAAAAAAGACCACACCAAACCTTTCCCTTCGGTGTAGTCTTTACTCGTTCTTCTGCCATAAAAAAGCTGGTTAAAAATTAGTTTTTGTGCCAACCCCTAACCACAATACATTTCCTACAATGCGCTTTTCATTTCAAGAGAGCAATTCTCTCTAGCCGTGACATGGCTTAGCACTAACCTGCAAAAACCTCGCTGACTACATCCACGGCGATGAACCTCTAGCTCAAACGGTTAGAAACGGATTGGCTACCGCCCCTCTATACAGAAATTTTATCATCAAAGTCAAATAAAATCAAGCAAATTCTTTACACGTAGAGGTAATCATTCAGCACCGGCTGCAGCCCCTCGTTGCTCATATCAGCCGTCATTTTCTGCAAACTGCGGCTGTCCTGGATTTCAAACTGCTCATCACCAGCATTTTCCTGAGCATCCTCCTTGCCCTCATACTTGCTCTCATGGTCCCCGATGCCTGTGGAAACCCCGGCAGACACCTTGGTTGCCGCAATCTTCACAATGCCGTTCCTGAAAGATGCACTTTCCCGGCTGGACACGGTGATGCCTGCATAAGGCAAAAACAGCCGATAAGCGCACAATATCTGGCAAAGCTGCTTTTCGCCCACATCCTGGGGATTTATGCTGTCATTGTTGACAATAGGACGCAGCCGCGGACAGGACAGGCTGATTTCCGCCCAAGGGTACTTCCGCTGGATATAATAGGCATGGAGTGCCGTAGCCAGGGCGTCCCTGCGAAAATCCGAAAGCCCCAGCAGGGCGGAAAAAGCCACGCCCCGCATGCCCCCACGCAGTGCCCTCTCCTGGGCATCGAAGCGATACGGCCAGACACGCTTGTGCCCTGCCAGATGCAGCTGCTCATATTTTTTTAAATCATAAGTCTCCTGAAAGACAGTCACATAGTCCGCGCCGCATTCATGAAGATACTTATATTCATCCGTATTGACAGGATAAATCTCCAGCCCCACATTGCGGAAATACTTCCGTGCCAGGCGGCAGGCACCACCGATGTACTCAAGGCTGCTCTTGCCCCGGCTCTCCCCGGTCAGCAGCAATATTTCCTCCATGCCGCTGGCAGCAATCACCTGCATCTCATGCTCCATCTGCTCACTGGTCAGCTGCACCCTCTGAATGTCGTTGTAGCAGTTGAAGCCGCAATATATGCAGTAATTCTCGCAGTAATTGGCCAGATACAGGGGCGTGAACATGTAGACAGTATTGCCAAAATGACGGCTGGTCAGCCCCCGTGCCTTCTGTGCCATTTCCTCAAGAAAAGGTGCTGCTGCCGGTGACAAAAGGGCCTTCAAATTCTCCTCGTTAGGGCGGTTCCTGTTCAGAGCCCGTCTTACATCCGCTGCCGTATACTGCTCCGGCTGATAGCCATCCACATGCCCCATGACCTTGCTGCGGATATCCGGCTCTATCTCCTCCATGCCCGGCAGATATTCCATGGGGCTTTTCCGCATAGCGGGATTATTTTCCAGCTGGTGCTTTCTCTCCAGGGCCGCCTTGCTTAAATGCTTGCCATCTACAAAAAAACTATTCTCTCCGCTCATCTTCACGCATCCTCCCGCAAAAAGCCCGTCAACGGGTCAGATGCCTCCGCACCACGGCTCAGAACCCTGCCCAGCCCTGACAGATATGCCTTGCGCCCTGCCATGATAGCTTCCTTGAAAGCCTGTGCCATCAATGGCAGGTTCCCGGCTGTAGCCAGGGCGGTATTGGCCATAATAGCTGCTGCCCCCATCTCCATTGCCTCACATGCCTGAGACGGCCTGCCGATACCTGCATCCACAATAATCGGCAGGTCAATCTCGTTAATGAGGATTTCTATAAAATCACGGGCAGCCAGCCCCCGGTTGGAACCGATAGGTGCCGCCAGGGGCATGACGGCAGCCGCTCCTGCACTGACCAAATCCCGGGCAGCAGTCAGGTCAGGAAACATGTACGGCAATACGGCAAATCCTTCTTTTGCCAAAATCTCTGTTGCCCTGATGGTTTCCTGATTGTCAGGCAGCAGGTAACGGCTGTCCCGCATAATCTCAATCTTCACAAAATCACCACAGCCCAGCTCCCTGGCCAGACGGGCAATCCTCACCGCCTCATCGGCATTCCTTGCCCCGGATGTATTAGGGAGCAGTGTAACATGCTCCGGGATATACTTCAGGATATTTCCTTCATCCACAGTATTGGTACGGCGCACCGCCACCGTAATCATCTCTGCCCCTGCATCCCTGACCGCAGTTTCAATCAGCGGCAGGGAATACTTGCCTGAACCGAGAATAAAGCGGGAATGGAACTCCCTGCCTCCAAGAACCAGCACATCATCATTATTTTCCATAAGCCATGCCTTCCTCCACAAATAAACTAATAAACTAATACACAAATTCACCAATGCATTGCTACATAGCTACAGGATTACGCAATTCCATAGCTTCATCAATACATTAATACTCCGGTGCTTTCCATCTATGTACAGCACCTTTCATATATTTTTCATAAAAACATTCTGATTTTTCACACAAAAATCATCAGTTTAATATATGCTTACAATACATTAGCAGTTTCCCCTGCCAGAAGCTGCAGCACAACAAATGCTTCCTGGGCAGAGCAGATATTCACCCTGGCTCCATACAGGCCGTCACCGGCATGTACATCCGAGCTGCCGTCACCACACAGGTAAAAATTCTCCGACAGCCTGCGCACCCTCATGGCGTTGGCAGAGGCAAAGCCTGCCATGCCGGAAGCAGCTACCAGGGGACAGCGCGGAAACTGCTCCCTGACACCGTTCACCAGCATTGCCTTGCAGGTGACATTATCAAAGGCTTCCACAATCACATCCACATCTGCCAAAAGGCTGGCAAGGTTATCCTCCGTCAGCCTGACCGTATGCACATCCAGCTCCACATAAGGGGTAATGCGCCGCAGGTTCTCCGCCAGGGCCTCCGCCTTGTACCTGCCCAGCTGCTCCATAAAGTACCACTGGCGGTTCAGGTTGGTAGCCTCCAGCCTGTCAAAATCTATCAACCTGAGATAGCCTACCCCTGCCCTGGTCAGAAGCTCCGCCACACGGCTGCCAAGCCCCCCCAGGCCGCAGATGGCAACACGCCCCCGGCTGAATTTTTCCTGCCTTGCCGCCCCATGACGCTCTATCAGGGCTGCCAGCCATGCCTGCCGGGAAAGGGGAGCCTTGCTGCCATTGCCCTGCTGCACCGTTTTAGCCAGCTTCTCATGGCTCTCTGGTACGTCTGCCATATCAGCCACCTCCCACAAAGGAAACAATCTCCAGCCTGTCCTCTGCCGTGAGGATTACGCTGTCATACTGCCTCTTGGGCACTATCTCACCATTTCGCTCCACAGCCACGTTGGAAAGGTCAATCCCCTTCTCCTGCAGCACCATTAGAACCGACTTTCCTTCTGCGGCTTCCTGCACACCGTTAATAATCACTTCGCATCCCTCCATTACTCATTACTCGTTGCTCATGCTCGTTGCCTATTGCCAGCTTCCGAGCCTCATATCAGATACCTTAGAAAGCTTCTAAAAAGCTTTTAAAAAACAAAAAGAGAAGCTGCCTGAAATGGCGGCTCCTCATAAAATCAGTATTTAAAGATTGCACCCTTTGCTAGCGTCCCTACGTTGGCATTATCCAAATCAGGTATCAGGTCGACGGGCATACCGTCCTCTCAGCCTGTGCGATGCCCTCCGGCGCATCTGCAAGCTCCCTGGCTCCTATTAAGTTCACAAGCACTATTATAATGCAGCAGTAAGCTAAATTCAAGGAAATTCGTAAATTGCAAGTTGAAATTCACATGAATTCAGAAAAAGGCAAAAAGCCTGCCATCACAACGCTACATTGCCAGCAAAATAACATGGCTAAAATGATGTCACACCAGGTGGCTGTAGATGAATCCTTCCCGGACACCTGAATCACTATAGGTAATCTTCTCACAGCCAAACTGCTTCACCAGCACATCGGCAATCACCATGCCCGGAATGATTGTGTTAATGCGGTCAGGCACCTGCTTCATCAGGAGAACCGCATCCTCATGGCAGATTTCCTCCAGGCTGCTGAAATGGCGGATGATTTCCTCCAGGCTGGCCGCCTCTATATAGAGATTCTTCCTGTCCTGGTTGTACATGGCATTGTAGAGGGCGCAGGTGCCCTTGAAAGTGCCCCCTATGCCCACCAGGCCCCGGCAGCTGATATCGGCAAACTCAGCAGCCGAAGAAAGGATATGGGCAGCCTTTTCCCTCATAAGCCCCACCTCAAATGCATTAGGCAAAACAGAGCTGGCGTATTTGGTGCGAAAATCCAGGGAGCCCATAGGCAGGCTCACCTTGCTGATGATTTTCCCCTCCCGGAAAGCCACCAGCTCCGTGCTGGCCCCACCTATATCCGCCAGCACCCCATCCTTTTCCGCAATATTCCTGGTGGCGCCGATAAAATCATACTCCGCTTCCTTATCCCCGGAAATGATCTCGATATCTATGCCGGTGCGCCGGATAATCTCCTCCACCGCCTCCCTGCTGTTCCGGCAGTTCCTGAGAGCTGCCGTGGTAAAGGCGGTCACCTGGCTGATGCGGAAAATTTCCAAAAAGCTCCTGAATTCAAAAAGCACCTCGCAAACCTTGTCTATGCCTGCCTTGGTCATCACATTATTCTCAAGGTAGGCAGCCAGGCCTACCAGGTGCTTTTTTTTCATCAGAAAATCTATCTTTTCACCGGCAATATCGTAGATTGCCATCCTGACAGTGTTTGAGCCAATATCAATAATCCCGTGTATCATAAGCAAAAGCCTCCTAAAATGCCGTGTAAAATACTATGCTCCTATACTATTCGCCAAAAATGCAGATATTCCTGCAAAAAATAAAATAAAAAAAGATAAAAACACTTGCACAAAAGTAAAAGTTGTGGTAACATATCTTTGGGTGAAACGTTGTGGGGACAACGTTTGTTGTACATACTCTGTGGTGGAGTTTTGTACAGGTGGCAGATGAGGTTGATGCAGAAGGAGCGACGATCGGTTGTCGCTCCTTTTGTATTTTTTTAAATTTTTCAGTTCATTTTTACAATAAATTATGCTACAATAAAGATAGTAAATAATAAAACGTGCAAATTATTATGTTAGGACGGTTGATACCTATGTCAAATAAAATTTTTGCTTTGGTCGGTCCGTATGCCTCCGGTAAGTCCTCACTGATTACGCGTTTGATGGACCTGGGCGTTCATTATATTCCCGTGTACAGCACCAGCGATGCCATGCGCCTGAAAAAGGACAAGCGCATGGTTAATTTTGTCAGCAAGTCTGCTTTTGAGCAGGCTGACTGGATTGTCAAGGTTGCATACAAGGGGGATTATTACGGCATCAAGAAGAAGGATATGCTGGAATCCATAACCCACAACAAGGTGAGCATCACGGTACTGGATCAGAACGGCGTCAAGCAGCTGGCCAAGCTGATGACAGGCAAGCTCACTACCATCTACCTCATGACTGACTATGTGTGCCTGGTGGACAGGATGCTGCGCCTGGGGCACAACAATGCCGACATGAAGTATCATCTGGAATATGCTGAATCCAATAACGAGTTCAACTTCTGGAAATCCGCTGACTTCATCATCAAGAATACCAAGGACATCAACACTGCCTTCAACCAGCTGATGGCCATCATGGGGCTGTCCGTCAATGCCCCTAAGGAGGTTATTGCCAAGCTGAACCAGACCATCTGATGTCTGAGGGCTGATATCCGATATCTTAATCTGAATTACAGGAGCAAAACAGGAATATCATCAAGTGAGTGCTATGCCGGGCATAGCACTTGTTTTTTTGCAAAAAAATGCCCCCTGCCATCACAGCAGGGAGCAATATACGGCACTATAAAATTTCAGCACATCAGCATTTAATTGCCGCAAACCGTGGCAAATGCTTACCTGCCCATGGCAATCGCCTGCTGGCGCAGCCTTGCGATGCGCTCCGACGTAGGCGGATGGGTGCTGAACAGGTTAATGAAGGTCTGCTTGGAGCCCTTCAAAGGATTTACGATGCACAGATGGGCTGTAGAAGCCGTAGCCTGGCTCATGGCAGGGCCGTTCAGGGAGAAATACTCAATCTTCTCCAGGGCGTTGGCCAGAGCATTAGGGTTGCCACAGATTTCACCGCCTGCCTTATCCGCCTCATACTCACGGGAACGGGAAATAGCCATCTGTATAAGAGCTGCCGCAATCGGGGCAATCACAATGGTCACAATCAGGCCGATGAAGCCGCCATTCTCATCATCATCGGAACGGCCGCCAAAGATAGCCGCCCACTGGGCAATATTGGCAATCATGGAAATGATACCTGCCATAGCCGCAGCCACGCAGGAAATCAAGGTGTCACGGTGCTTCACATGGGAAAGCTCATGAGCCAGCACACCGGCAATCTCATCATAATTCAGTGCCTGCATCAGGCCTGTGGTCACAGCCACAGCTGCATGGGAAGGATTCCTGCCGGTAGCAAAGGCATTTGGCACACCGCTATTGATAATGCACACCTTCGGCATAGGCAGCTCCGCATTGGCGGCCAGATTGGCCACCAGGTTGTACAGCTCCGGCGCATCGTCAGCCGTAACCTCCCGGGCACCGTAGGTCTTCAGCACAATGGTATCACTGAACCAGTAAGTACCGAAATTCATGGCCAGGGAAAACAGCAGCATTATCATCGCACCGCCGCGCCCGGCAAAGGCACCGCCCACAGCTATCAGGATACCCATCAGCAGAGCCATTAAAACCGTAGTTTTCAGCGTATTCATAATCATTTCTCCTTACAGAATACTATACTTCTCCTAACTATCACATAGTCTACATGATAAATCTGAAAAAAGTCTAAAAATCAAACTTTTTCTAGATAATAGCAGAAGAAAACATATTTGTCAATCACCAAACAAAAAAGGGGGCATAAGCCCCCTGAAAAGTCATATATGGCATTTTAAATATCCAGGTTGCGCACCAGCTTGGCATGCTCCTCGATAAACTGGCGGCGAGGCTCCACCTTGTCACCCATGAGAATGGTGAACAGCTCGTCTGCTGCCTCCGCATCCTCCATGCTCACCTGCAGCATGGTACGCCCCTCCGGGTTCATGGTGGTGTCCCACAGCTGCTCAGGGTTCATCTCACCAAGGCCCTTGTAACGCTGGATGACGGAGTTATCCCTGCCCACCTCGTCCAGCTTGGCAGTCAGCTCATCATCGCTGTAGGTGTACCAGCTCTTTTTGCCCTTCCTGATCTGATAAAGAGGCGGCTGGGCAATATACACATGGCCATGCTCGATAAGTGGCTTCATGTAGCGGTAGAAGAAAGTCAAAAGCAGCGTCCTGATGTGGGCGCCGTCCACATCCGCATCTGTCATGATGACAATCTTGTTGTAGCGAAGCTTTGACAAATCAAACTCGTCACTGATGCCGCTGCCGAAGGCCGTAATCATGGTGCGGATTTCCGCATTGGCATAGATGCGGTCAAGGCGCGCCTTCTCCACGTTCAGAATCTTGCCGCGGATAGGCAGGATGGCCTGGAAGCGGCGGTCGCGTCCCTGCTTGGCGGAGCCGCCGGCAGAGTCACCCTCTACGATGAAGATTTCGCAGTGGGCAGGGTCCTTGACGGAGCAGTCCGCCAGCTTGCCCGGCAGGCTGCTGACCTCCAGGGCATTCTTGCGGCGGGTCAGCTCCCTGGCCTTTCTGGCTGCCTCCCTGGCACGGGCCGCCATTACCGCCTTGTCCAGAATCTTCTTGGTAATATCAGGGTGCTCCTCAAAATACTCGTTCAGCCCCTCGGACACGATGGAATCCACGATGCCCCGCACCTCGGAGTTGCCCAGCTTGGTCTTGGTCTGTCCCTCGAACTGAGGCTCACGGATTTTCAGGCTGATAACGCTGGTAATGCCCTCACGGATATCCTCGCCGCTGAGGTTGGACTGGTTGCCCTTGATGATATTATTCTTCTTGGCATAGTCATTGGCCGCCCTGGTCAGGGCAATCTTGAAGCCTGCCAGATGGGTACCGCCTTCCTCGGTATTGATGTTGTTGACAAAGCTGTAGATGTTCTCCTGATAGCTGTCGTTGTACTGAAGGGCTATCTCCACCACGATATCATCCTTGGTGCCGTTGAAGTAAATCGGCTCCGGGTTCAGTACCTCTTTCTTCTTGTTCAGGTGCTGCACAAAGGAGCGGATACCGCCATCAAAATGGAAGCTCTCGTTCTTGCCGGAACGCTCATCCATGAGATGGATGGTAATCTCCTTGTTCAGAAAGGACAGCTCCCGGAGGCGGTGCTTCAGTGTATCATAACTGTACTCAGTAACGGAGAAAATCTCCTTGTCCGGCAGGAAATGCACCCTGGTACCATTTTCCTCGGTTTCCCCGATTACCTTCATCGGGGAAACGGTTACACCGCGCTGGAAGGAGATGGCATGAATCTTGCCGTCACGCTTTACCTCTACCTCCATGTACTCACTGAGGGCATTTACTACGGAAACGC
>JBJDWY010000161.1:13429-24053 GCA_051866255.1 Anaerovibrio sp.
TCACGCTTTACCTCTACCTCCATGTACTCACTGAGGGCATTTACTACGGAAACGCCTACGCCATGGAGGCCGCCGGAAACCTTGTAGCCATCACCGCCGAACTTGCCCCCGGCATGGAGTACCGTCAGAACAACCTCCACGGCAGGCTTGCCGGTTTCATGCAGGTCAACTGGAATGCCGCGGCCATTATCGGTAACGGTAATGCTGTTATCCTGATGAATCACCACGTTGATATCGGTGCAGTAGCCTGCCAGGGCCTCGTCTATGGAGTTGTCCACTACCTCATAGACAAGATGATGCAGTCCACGCTCGGAAGTGCTGCCGATATACATGCCAGGACGCTTCCTGACTGCTTCCAGCCCCTCCAGCACCTGAATCTGCTCGGCACCGTATTCACCATCCACAGCGGAAACCTCGGCACCTACATCCTCAAGGTTAATCCTTACGCCGGTAGTATCAGGCTCCTGGCTGATTTCCCTGGCTTCCTCCGGCGCCATGCCGAAATCAAAAGAAGTCTGCTCCTCAGCTTCCTTATTTGCTAAATTCTCTATATTTTCCATAGACATTATCAGTCTTCCTCCACACAATTAAATTCATATATGCCCTTTTTCATCCTGTCACTGCGTTTTTTCAGTGTCAGTGAAGAAATAGAGGATATGTACAGCTCATCAGCAGTAATTACCAGGGATTTGGGCGTACCGCCATCAGTAATATCAAATAGCCTGTTCCTTTCCCGGAAGGAGTCCAGAAATGCCTTATTTTCCCCCTCCAGAAAATACTTCCAGTCAATAATGGCAAGCAGCCTGTTACTGGCAATCATTGTAGTGCCGCCAATAAATACAGGTATCACTTTCCTGCCCCCTTTGGAGGAGCTTCCATGTCCCCCGCCTTTTTCTTCGGCACATAGCGCACATCACGCCTAAGGCGGCTCATGGTCTTTTTCACTACCTCGTCACTGAGCTGCTCCGGGGGCAGGGAACGGTACAGCATCACCAGTGTCTTTGCCTCGATGCTTTCCACATCTCCATAATCCACCTTGCTGGCCAGCCGCTGCAGCAAAATCAGCCGCTGGGACTGAAATTCCTGCTGGCTGCAGGAAATCTCCTGCAATATATCCCCGAACTTCGCCCAGGGCATATCCAGCAAAAGCTGCTGGATTTTCGCCGCCTTTTCTTCCTTCATGCGCCTCTTGCAGCTATAGCAGTATTCCTCATCCGGTGGGCAGATGCTGCCGCACCCCTCACCGGCACAAGGATGCCAGTAGCTTTTCTGGCGGTAGCGGAGCATCCTGTGCACGTTGCATCCCAGCCGCATTGCCGCACTGCGCATTTCCTCATCCTCTATGGCGCTGCAGCTTTCCCGGATAGCTGCCAGCTCCTCATCAGACAGCTGGATTTTCTTCAGCTGCTTGCCCAGATGCCTGCTTTCATCCTCTTTGTACAGGGTATTCTCCTGAGGGATATACCAGCCGGGCTGGCCGGTAAAAATCAGCTCCTGCACCAGCTCCTCGCCGAAATGGCTGTTGATTTTCTGCTTTATGTCATACTCCATGTACTTCAGCTGCTCCGCCCAGGCCGGATGGGTTGTGCGGATAAACAGCTTCTTGAACTCAAGCTTCACCGCCCGGGCATGGGCGGCAATATCCTTGCCCACCAGCGTCTGCCACTGATAGACCACCAGATGCTGCTTGAATTCCTTGCCGATTTTCATTGTTTTCAGGGACTGGATAAAAATATCCCCCACGCTTTCCAGCTTGCCGTTTCTCTCAGCCGTCTGCTTTGCCATAGCCTGCACCTGCAACACTTCCTGCTGCCACGCGGAAATACCTCTCCACGCTCTGCATGTCAAAATACGCCTCGTCAGTGGCGGTAATCAAGGTCTGTATGCCTTCCCTGCCAATAAAGGACAAAAGCTGCTGCCTTCTCCCGGCATCCAGCTCGCTCATCACATCATCCAGCAAAAGTATCGGGTACTCTCCTGTCTCGGAGCGAATAAATTCCAGTTCCGAAAGCTTCATGGCTAGCACTCCTGTTCTTTGCTGTCCCTGGGAGCCGAAGCTCCTGAGATTGATGCCATTGACAGAGATTATGATATCATCCCGGTGGGGGCCCGTGCCTGTCACACCGCGATATATATCTTCCTCACCTGAACGAGTCAGCATTTCATTATACCATATTTTTAGATTTCCCGCTATAGGCTCATTTTCGCTTCCCTTAATCTGATAGGCTATGCTGAGATTTTCCTCGTTGCCGGAAATCCGCTTCTGCATGAGATTGGCCAGCATGTTGAATTTCTTCACCGCCTCCAGCCGCTTGGCGGTTATCTTTGCCGCGCTTTCCGCCAGCTGGGGATTCCAGTATTCCAGCATATCCCGGCCTGCCCTGCGCTCCCTGATTTCCTTCAGCAGGGAGTTCCGCTGCTGAAGAAGCCGGTTGTACTTGATGAGCTCATGATAGTAGGCAGGGCTTGCCTGGGATATTTCCATATCAAGAAAGCGCCGCCTGCCGGCAGGGGCGCCCTTGATAAGCTGCAGATCATCAGGGGCAAAAAGCACCACGTTCACCGCCCCTATAAGCTCCTTGACGGATATTTTCCTGCCGTTATAGGCAATGGTACGCCTCTTGTCCCGATAAAAAGTAAAATCCAGCTGATTTTCCACGCCAAAACGCTGGAAGCCCAGGGAAATACTTCCCCCGGGAGCATTCCATCGAACCAGCTCGCTATCCGTGCTGCTCCTAAAGGAGCTGCCGCAGGCAGCATAATAGACCGCCTCAAGGATATTGGTCTTCCCCTGGGCGTTGCAGCCGATAAAAATGTTCAGGCCATCATAAAATTTGAGTTCCAGTTTTTCATAATTCCTGTAATCAACAAGCTTGAGGCTACTGACCTTCATGGCTTACTGCCCCCCGGTTTCTTCCCTGTCTACCTGCCAGCAGCCCATGTCCCTGATTTCAACAGTGTCCCCGGGAAACAGGCGCCGCCTTTTAGCTGTCTCGATATTGCCGTTGACCAGGATGAGCTTTTCCTCCAGCATAGGCTTTACCTGGCCGCCGGACTCGATGATGCCGGCCCATTTTAGGAGCTGATCCAGCTGGATGCTCTCAGTGTGAATGGCTATTTTCTCCATGGACATTTCTCCTTTTAGCTCCTTACCGGAGTGACGATGTACACGAAATTCGGCTCGCTTTCCGTCCTGATGCCGGCAGAATTCAATGGGCCGTTCAGGGAAAGGGTGAACTCAGGGGACTTGATGAGCTTCAGGCAGTCATTGATGTAGTCAGCATTGAAGGAAATCCTGATATCATCGCCATTGATGACGGCGGAGCCGTATTCCTCGCCATTGCCGATTTCCGGGTTGGCGGAATAAATCTTCACCATGCTGTTGGCAAACTCCATGGTGATAACATTGTAGTCGTTTGTCCTGGAAATCAGGGCAATGCGGTCAATAATTCCTTTAATTTCATCTGTTTTCAGGGTAATAGCTGTCTTGAACTCCACCGGGATAACCCTGTGATAATCAGGGAACTGACCTTCGATAAGCCTTGAGGAAATGTAGACGTTGTCCACCTCAAAGCTGATTTGTGTCGGGCTGCAGCTGATGTTTACCGTCCTCGGCATATCTGACTGAAGGATTTTCTGCAGCTCGTTTAAGAGCTTGGAAGGAATGATCAGCTTCTGCTCCCCCTGGAATTCCTCCAAGGTATCTGATTTTACTGCCAGCCTGTGGGTATCAGTAGCTGCCATCAGGATGGAGTCCTCCTTCAGCTCCAGGAGACAGCCTGTAAAGATAGGGCGGCTTTCCTCATGGGAGCAGGAAAAAGCTGTGTTCTGGATGAGATCCCGCAGGATGACATCAGAAATCTGGAAGCTGCTTCTGCCTTCAACCTTCGTAATAGTAGGATAATCAGTTGCTTCCATGCTCAGGAAGGAGAACTTGGAACGGTTGGAGGTAATATAGACCATCTTCTCCTGATTATTATATTCAAAGTCAACAGTGGTACCCGGCAGGCGGCGGATAACCTCCTGGGCATAACGTCCTGCTAAAACCATTTCTCCCGGTGTTGCCACCTGAGCCTGGATATTGCAAATAATGCCCATCTCATAATCTGTTGCCTGTAAGGTCAGCTGATTGCCTTCTGCCTTCATATAGATACCGGAAAGGATTGGTGTCTGGGGCTTTGGCGATACTGCCTTCATGACAATCTGTATTGCCTGCACTATATCTTCCTTTTGACAACTGAATTTCATGTTTTGCACATCCTTTATATATTATTACTCTTTAATATTTTTAAAGTTTTAGGAGCCGTAATAGTAGGGGGTGTGGAAAGGGTGGATAAGTGGAATCTGCCCGAGAAATTATCCGCAATAAGCCTGTGCATAATCTGTTGATTAAATTTGCAGGCCAGCGAGAGGTTATCCACATAATCCACAAGAACAAAATATCGTCAAAGTTATCCACATCCCGTCTACACGTACATGCACCGCTTATCCACATATTTACAGGGATAAAACAGCCGGGCACTGCTACCCGGCTGTATATTACATTTTCTCTATGCTCTTGATAAGCTCCTGCACGGTCTTGTCCAGCTGGATATTGGAGGTCCTGTCCTTGGCAATCTTCTTGTAGGCGTGAAGCACCGTGGTATGGTCCCTGCCGCCGAAGAATTCGCCGATCTGGGGCAGGGATGTATCTGTCAGCTCCCTGCACAGGTACATGGCAATCTGCCTCGGTACCGCAAGATTCTTGTTTCTTTTGCTGGAATTCAGGTCATCAATATTCAGCTTGAAGTGGGTGGCAACCACCTCACGGATGATTTCCAGGGTGATTTCCTTGGTGGTATTGTCAGGGAAAATATTTTTCAGTGACTCGGCCACCAGCTCCGTGGTAATCCTGCTGCCGGTGAGGGATGCATAGGCAACTACCCGTGTCAGGGCGCCTTCCAGCTCCCTGATGTTGTTGTCGATGCGGCCGGCGATGTAAATCAGGGCCTCATTGGGCACGTCCAGGTTCTCCAGCATGGCCTTCTTCTTCAGGATGGCGATACGGGTTTCCAGGTCAGGTACCTGGATGTCTGCCAGAAGTCCGCTGGCAAAGCGTGATTTCAGCCTTTCCTCCAAGGTCTGGATTTCATGAGGCGGCCGGTCGGAGGACAGCACAATTGCCTTGTTGGACTGGTACAGGGCGTTGAAGGTGTGGAAAAATTCCTCCTGTGTCTGGATTTTCTTGGTTAAAAATTGCACATCGTCTACCATCAGAAGGTCGATATGGCGGTATTTCTGGCGGAATGCCTCGGTGGAGTTGTCACGGATGGCATTGATCAGCTCGTTGGTGAATTTTTCGCAGGTAATATACAGTACCCTCTTGGTGGGATCATTTTTCAGCACCTCATGGCCGATGGCGTGCATGAGATGGGTCTTGCCAAGGCCTACGCCGCCGTACATGAACAGGGGGTTGTAGGTCTTGCCAGGCTCCTTGGCCACGGCAAGGGCAGCTGCATGGGCAATGCGGTTGAAGCCGCCGGTAACGAAGTTGTCAAAAACGTACTTGGGGTTCAGGGAGGAAGCATCGCCAGGTGCTATCTTGGCAAAGGATGCCTCATATCTGGCAGCACTTTCCTCGGTCCTGCCGAAATCCAGGCTCCCCTGGGGATTGTCCTCATGGACTTCAATGGCTTTTGGCTTTTCTACAGGTTTTTCTGCGGGCCTGTACTCCAGGGAAAAAGTGATTTCCCCCTGAATATCCTGGGTGAATTCCAGCTTCCGGCAGGCTTCCTTGCAGGCATCCTGGGTAAAATCCTTGTACCTTTTTTCAAAGAACTGAATGATAACCTCGTTGTCAGCACTGAGGGTAAAGACATTATCTGCAAAGGATACAGGCTTCAGGGGCTTCAGCCAGCGTTCAATGGCGCCGGGGGAAAGAAAATTTTCCACCTCCGCCAGAATGGTATTCCAGAATTCATCTAACTGTGTCTGTAGCATAAAATAATGACCTCGCAAAAAAAATTTATCCACTGATAAAGGAACTTATCCACATCTGTGAATAAAAGTGTGGATAAATCAATAAAAAAGGGGAAGGAAACAAGCAAAAAAGTATTTTTCCTTCCATATTATATTGAAATCATAAGATTATTAACAATATGTGCATAAGCCTTGTGGAAGACCTCTAATATTCTATCAAAATACAGGCAAGTTATCAACAGAAAATATGGGATAAGCAGCAAAAAAATACTTTTTATCCAGCAAAATTGCAAATTTATCCACAGCAGCCAAGGAAAAGTTCTTGACACGGTTTCAGCAGTAGTCTATAATCTTTGGTAGTTTAAATTCAATACATAATGCATAGATTGGGTTTGACCGAGTTTTTACTCGTAAATATATTAAGGAGGTGCAGACATTGAAGCAGACTTATCAGCCGAACAATCACTGGAAGAAGAAGACTCATGGTTTCCGTGAGCGCATGAAGACTAAGGGTGGCCGTCAGGTACTGGCTCGTCGCCGCGCAAGAGGCAGAAAGAAGATTTCAGCATAATATTAGGTCACCTCGGTGACCTATTTTTATTATCGGGGAAGCATGGCGTATGCTTTTGCTTTGAATGGAGTTTTCTTTATGTACAAATTACCGAAGGTGCGCATTTTGCGCCGCAGAAATGATTTTCAGCGAATCCATCGCTTGGGAAAATCTTATGCTAACAGGTATTTGGTGGTGTATGTCTTTACAGCAAGCGGGCTGGAAGGCAAGGTAGGGTTTGCTGCCGGCAAAAAGCTTGGCAATGCAGTCACCAGGAACCGAGTCAAACGGCTTCTGCGTGAGTGCTACAGGCTGAATCAGCACAGGCTTGACAGGAGCTATACGCTTCTGCTGGTGGGCAGGAAGGCAGCGACTACCGAAAAATACGATGTTATTGAGAAGGCTTTTCTCAGTTTGGGCAGAAAAGCGAAGATTTTGAAGGGATGATACGGGTGAAAAGAGTTTTTCTTTTCCTGATAGATGTGTACAGAAGGTATATTTCACCCCTGAAATCCCCCTGCTGTCGTTATATTCCCACCTGTTCGGAGTATGCGATGATAGCTATTGAAAGATACGGTGCCGCAAGGGGCGGCTGGCTCGCCCTGAAGCGCATCCTGCGCTGCCATCCCTTTCACGAGGGGGGCTATGATCCGGTTCCGTAGTATAAAGGACGTGTTGATTTGGAATTTATGATGAACCTTTTTGATCCGCTGGTGCAGGTATTCCGCCTGGTCTTTGAAGGCTTTTACAACCTCACTGCGGCTGTTGGCTTTGCCAATTACGGTATTGCCATCATTTTGATGACTATTCTGGTGAAGGCCCTCATGTATCCCCTGACTGCCAAGCAGGTGCGCTCCATGAAGGCAATGCAGGAGCTGCAGCCTGCCCTGAAGAAGCTGCAGAAGGACTACAAGAATAATCCGCAGCTCTTGCAGCAGAAGATGGCAGAGCTCTACAAGGAGGCAGGGGTGAATCCTTTGGCCGGCTGCCTGCCCCTTTTGATTCAGATGCCTATCCTGATGGGTGTTTACTACTGCCTGTATGGCTATAGCTATTCCGGTGATCCTACCTTCCTGTGGCTCACCAGCCTGTCAGATACGGACCCTCTGTATGTGCTGCCTATCCTGTCTGCCCTGACTACCTATATCCAGCAGAAGCAGACCATGGCCAACAACGGGCAGGACAACCAGCAGATGAAGATCATGAGCTATATGATGCCTCTGTTCATCGGCTGGATTTCCCTGAATTTCCCATCCGGACTGGTTGTTTACTGGGTAACCATGAACCTCTGCCAGATTGCGCAGCAGTGGTACATGTTCCGTGGTGAAAAAAAGCTGGCTGTGGAAGTAGAGGATGCTTCCGATAGCAGTAAGAAGAAGAGGTAAGATTGATGGCTGTTGAAATTGAAAAGACAGGAAAGACGATAGACGAGGCGAAGCAGGCAGCTTTGGCGGAGCTGCAGGTTTCTGCTGATATGGTTGAGTTTGAGGTCCTGGCAGAGCCAAGCAAGGGCTTTCTGGGACTGATTGGTGGCAGGCCTGCCAGGATTCTGGCACGGGTGAGGGAGCTGACTCCTGCTGACAAGGCAAAGAAGTTCCTGAGCGATATTTTTGCTGCCATGAATCTTGAGGTTAACATCCAGGTCAGCGAGGCAGAGGATGGCGTTGTCCTGAACCTGATCGGTGACAATCTGGGCATCCTGATTGGCAAGCACGGCCAGACGCTGGATTCCTTGCAGTATCTGTCCAACCTGACTGCCAACAAGGGGCTTTTGGAGGAAAAGGTGCGCATTATTCTCGATATTGAGAACTACAGGAGCCGCCGTGAGGAAACCCTGCGCCGCCTGGCCCTGCGTCTGGCTGACAAGGTACGCCGCACCGGCGAGCGCATCGTGCTGGAGCCTATGAACCGCCATGAGAGAAAGATTATCCACATGGCCTTGCAGGACAATTACCGCATTTCCACCTATAGCTCCGGCGATGAGCCGTACCGCAAGGTGGTTATTGAGCTGAAGCGGGGAAGGCGTGAGCGCCGGGACTATCGCGGTGAGTACCGTGGCAGCCGTGAAAGCCGCTACAGCAGGGAGCCGATTTCCACCAATAGGGACAGCGGCAGCGAGTTTTCCTATGAGAGCGTTGAACGCGGGGAAGAATAAGCAAATAAAATAAATAGCTGATAGCTGTGAAAGGGCTGTTTGCAATTGGGTTATGATGGTATAATCTAATTGAAGCGGCTCTTTTTTTGTAGATTTTATGAGGATGAGATTATGCAGCAGGATTATACGATTAGTGCGATTGCCACTGCCATAGGCGAGGGCGGCATAGGCATTGTCCGGCTTAGTGGCGAGAAATCAGTTGAGATAGCGGAGCAGTGCTTCCGCCCTGCCGGTGGGCACAGGCTGTCAGAGTGCACGCCAAGAATGGCGGTGTTCGGCAGGATATACGATGAGGAAGACAGGTTCCTGGATGAGGCCATCTGTATTGTGATGCGGGCGCCCCATTCCTATACCTGCGAGGATGTGGTGGAGCTGCAGTGCCACGGGGGACCGCTGGTACTGCGGCAGGTGCTGGGGCTTACCTACAGGCTGGGGGCTCATCCGGCGGAGCCAGGGGAGTTTACCAAGAGGGCCTTTCTGAACGGCAGGCTGGATCTCAGCCAGGCCCAGTCGGTGATGGATGTGATTCAGGCACGGACGGCAGCTTCCCTGGAGATGGCGGCTGGCAATTTGCAGGGAAGGCTGTCGGAGGAAATCGGCAACATACGGCAGGATATTCTGGAGATTATTGCCCATCTGGAGGCTTCTATTGATTTTCCCGAGGATGATATCGAGGAGGTGGCCCTGGGGGAAGCTGAGCTGAAGGTGGAGAAGATATACGGGCAGGTGCAGGACCTGCTGGGCTCTGCCGATCGGGGCAGGATTCTCAGGGACGGGCTGCGCACCGCCATTATCGGCCGCCCCAATGCCGGTAAATCCAGCCTGATGAACCTGATGCTGGGGCAGGAACGTTCCATAGTAACTGATGTGCCGGGGACTACCCGTGACAGCATAGAGGAATATGTAAATATAGGCGGTATTCCCCTGAAGCTGGCTGATACGGCAGGCATCAGGGAGACTGAGAACCTGGTGGAGCAGATTGGCGTAGAGAGGGCATACAGCTATGCCAGGGAGGCAGAGCTGGTGCTGGCGGTGTTCGACAGCTCTGAGGTGCTTACGGAGCAGGATGAGGCAATCTGGCGGCTTCTCAGCCAGTGCCGGGGCAGGATTATGGTGATTTTAAATAAATCTGACCTGGCTGGCAAGCTGAAGCAGGAAGATATAGAGAAAATTGCAGCCCAAAAAGAGGTTGAAGAAGTCTATGATATTGTAACCATGTCCGCCAAGGCAGGCTCCGGCCTGAAGGAGCTGGAGGAATCTATCCAGAGGCTGGTTTTCGGCGGCAAGATCGGCTGGCAGGAGTCGGCTATGGTCAGCAACGCCCGGCAGCAGGAGATTCTCCGCAAGGCTCTGGAGCTTCTTGAGCAGACCAGGGTGACGCTGCTGAACGGCATGAGCGAGGATTTTGTGGTGATAGATTTGCGCTCGGCCTGGGAAAAGCTGGGGGAGATTACCGGGGAGACCATCGGCGAGGACATTATTGACGAGATTTTCAGCCGGTTCTGCCTGGGCAAATAATGTTCTGCAGCCTGCTAAGCTGGTGGCTGCTCCTTGCAGGCAAGTCGGCAGCTTTGATAAAACGTTTTTTGAGGTGAGTTAATGAACAAGGATGATATATTTATTGCCGGTGAGTATGATGTGATTGTCATCGGTGCCGGCCATGCGGGGGTGGAGGCGGCACTGGCTGCGGCCAGGCTGGGCTGTGAGACGCTTTTGGCCACCCTCAGCATGGATAATATTGCCATGATGCCCTGCAATCCGTCGGTAGGCGGCCCTGGCAAGGGACATCTGGTCAGGGAGCTGGATGCCCTGGGGGGGCAGATGGGCATCAATGCCGATGAGACCTGCATCCAGTTCCGGATGCTGAATACGGGGAAGGGGCCTGCTGTCCATGCCCTCAGAGCCCAGGCGGACAAGAAGCACTACCAGTTCCGCATGAAGGAGGTCTGCGAAAATCAGGA
>JBJDWY010000162.1:0-23770 GCA_051866255.1 Anaerovibrio sp.
TATTCTGCCGGTTTATTCTGCTGGGGAAAATGTCAAGCAGAGCATGCTGCGTGCCCTGACGGAGCAGCTTTTGGGGCTGGCAGAGGCTGGTGAGCTGACGGTGCCGGAGGTAATCCCGGAAGGGGTGCGGCAGCAGTACGGCCTTCTGCCCAGGCTGCAGGCGTGTCGGCAGATTCATTATCCCGAGGACAGGCAGCAGGTGGAGAGGGCCCGCTACCGCCTTGCCTTTGAGGAACTTTATCTCATTCAGTACGGGCTCATGCTGCTGAAAAAAAGGCGGCAGGAACGGCAGCAGGGGATACAGTTTGAAAGCTGCGGCAGCCTGACAGGCAGCGTGCTGTCAAATTTGCCCTTCCGGCTGACTGATGACCAGCAGAAGGCATGGCAGGATATATGCAGGGATATGGAGCGGCCGGTGCCCATGCGGCGGCTGGTGCAGGGGGATGTAGGCTCCGGCAAGACCGTGATTGCCATGCTGGCCCTGGTGAAGGCAGTGGAGAACGGCTTGCAGGGTGCCATGATGGCACCTACGGAAATACTGGCACGGCAGCATTTTGAGAGTTTCTCCGGCTCCTTGGAGCCATTTGGCATAAGGGTTGCCCTGCTGTCCGGCAGGCTTGCAAAAAAGCAGAAGCAGGAAATGTATGACAGGCTGGCTGCCCATGAAATAGATATTGTTATCGGCACCCATGCCCTTATTCAGGAGGATGTTTCCTTTGCCAATCTGGGGCTGGTGGTGACTGATGAGCAGCACCGCTTCGGCATCAATCAAAGGGCGGTGCTGGAAAAGAAGGGCAGGCTGGTGCCTGATGTGCTGGTGATGACGGCTACGCCTATTCCACGGACGCTGACCTTGACGGTATATGGCGATTTGGAGGTTTCTTTGATCCGCCAGCTGCCACCGGGAAGAAAGCCGGTCAGGACCTTTGTGAGAGGCAGGGATCGCCGGGAGCTGATTTATAAGTTTGTGCTGGAGGAAATCAAAAAGGGCAGGCAGGCCTATGTGGTCTGCCCCCTGATTGAGATGAATGAGGACTCGGGGCTGTCCTCGGCCCAGGAGGTCTATGAGGAGCTGACCGGCGGCATATTTTATGGTGTAAAATGCGGCCTTGTGCATGGCAAGCTGAAGCAGAAGGAAAAAGAGGAGCTCATGCAGGAGTTTTATGAGGGCAAAATCAAGCTGCTGGTGGCCACTACCGTCATCGAGGTAGGTGTCAATGTGCCCAACGCCAGCATCATGGTAGTGGAGAATGCCCAGCGGTTCGGGCTGGCGCAGCTGCACCAGCTCCGGGGGCGCATCGGCCGTGGCGAATACGCTTCCTACTGCATTTTTGTGGCGGAGGAACGGACGGAGGCTGCCAGGCAGCGGATGGAGATTATGGAGCGCACCACGGATGGCTTTGTGCTGGCGGAGGAGGATTTGAAGCTGAGGGGGCCGGGGCAGTTCTTTGGCTCCATGCAGCACGGCCTGCCTGACTTGAAGATTGCCGATGTGGGACAGGATATAGACATACTGCTCAGGGCACGGCAGGCAGCCATGGAGACGGTAAAGGGCGGAGAAGGCCTGCCGGAGGTGCTGGCGGCTTTGCAGCTGCAGTACCGGGAGCAGTTCTTCAATATCACGGAAAATTGATTTTAATGCTTCACTTTGTGAAAGCATTGTGCTATAATGTGTGGGAGATATTTTCGTATTGTAAAGCATGAAAGTGTTTTGCGTTTTTTACAGGTAATTTTTAGGTGGTGTTAAGTGTGGTAAATCCAAAGCTGAAGGATGAGCTGAATGACCAGCTGTGCAATGCTGTGCTGAAATTGGAAACTGTTGAGGAATGTTATCAGTTTTTTGAAGATATATGTACCATCAGCGAGCTGAAGGCTATGTCCCAGCGGCTGGAGGTGGCCAAGATGCTGCAGAAGCGGCATACCTACGATGAAATTGTGAGCCGTACCGGCGCCAGCACGGCAACTATCAGCCGTGTAAAGCGCTGCCTGAACTACGGGGCAGATGGCTACAATCTTGTTTTTGAGCGATTGAACCAGGAGCAGCCTGAGGAGATAAAGTGATTTTAGGGGAGATTTTTCGATAATGAGCAACAAGGATTTAGTTTTGGAAATTCCATACGGAACCCGTGATTTTCTGCCACAGGAGGCAGCTGAGAAAAGGGCTATTGAGGCCAGGATTGCCAGGCAGTTCAAGCTGTGGGGCTATGATGAGGTGGTAACGCCTACCATTGAGTTTCTTGATACCCTCACCATGGGCAACGGCAGCAATCTGGAGCCCCAGATGTTCAAGCTTTTTGACAAGCAGAACCGCACCATGGCACTGCGCCACGAGATGACCACGCCTATTGCCAGGGTGGTGGCAAGCCGCCTGGGTGAGGAATGGCTGCCTCACAAGCTTTCCTACATCAGCAGCGTTTTCCGCTATGAGAAAACCCAGACCGGCCGCCAGTGCGAGTTCCATCAGGCAGGTGTGGAGCTGATTGGCAGCTCCAAGGCAACTGCTGATGCGGAGATGATTGCGCTGGCTGTTTCCATCATGAAGGAAGCAGGGCTGAAGGATTTCCAGATTTGCCTGGGACAGGTTGAGTTCATCAATGGGCTGATGCAGCAGTGCTGCATTTTCCCGAAGCAGCAGGAGCAGATCAAGGATGCTATAGAGCGTCGTGACCTGGTGGCACTGGGAGAGATCGTGGCTGCCACTGAGCTGTCTGAGGCGGCAAAGGATATGGTGAAGCAGCTGCCGCTGCTGCATGGCGATAAGAATGTGCTGAAAAAGGCCTACAACATGGCCATGAACGAGCAGTCCCGCCGTGCCCTGGACAATCTCACCGAGATTTATGAGCTGCTGGAGGCATACGGGGTAGCGGAGTATGTTACCTTTGACCTGGGCGTTATCCGGGATTTCAGCTATTATACAGGCATGGTGTTTGAGGCTTATACGCCGGGGCTGGGCTTCCCTCTGTGCGGTGGCGGCCGCTATGACCACATGCTGACTGACTTTGGCAGGGCACTGCCTGCTACCGGCTTTGCGGTGGGCATTGAGCGCATCCTGCTGGCACTGGAGCGGGAAGGCCTGGCGAAGCCGAAGGTGGAAAAGGATGTCTATGTGGCTTATGCTCCGGGGCTGCAGCGGGAGGCTATCCGCCAGGTGCAGGCTCTCAGGGCAGAGGGCAGGACCTGCGAGCTGGCTATGGCGGCATGCCTTGAGCAGGAAGCTGATGCCTACCGTCAGGAAAAGGGCTACAAGGAATTGGTTTTCATTAGGCAGGGCTGATATTTCAGGGGTGCTAGTTTGGAAGTGGTGGCTGTGTTTTACCGTGTAAAACAATTTTTCCGGGGGATTTTTGCCAGCGGTCTTGGCAAGGATGAGGTTGATTTTGTTAAAGAAAACCTGCCGGAGGCGGCATGGGAGCTTTTTTTTCAGATGAACCGGGCGGACAGGCGGCATTCCATAAATGTGCTGAAGACGGCATTGGAGCTTTTTGATGGCGGCTTTCGGGAGCAGGATTTTCCCTACCTCAGCAAGCAGGATGCCGGCAATTTGCGGCAGCTTTTAATCAGGTGCTGCCTGCTGCACGATGTGGGCAGGGGCAGCAGCATGGGGCCTGTCAGGAAATCCGTAGCGGTGCTGCTGAACAAATTTTTCCCGGTCTGGTCAAGGCGGTATGGCAGGTGCGACTCAAGAAGCTATGTCCGGGGGCTCTTGTATAGGTATTATCACCATGGGGAGCTGGGAGGAGAGCTTTTGTATGGCATCGGCATGAGGACGGAGGCGGCGATTATTTCTCTGCACCACAAAAAGGGGCGGGGCAATATGCTGCCGGAAAACAGGAAGCTTTTGTCTATTCTGAAGAAAGCGGACAGCCTGAATTGAGTCTGTGCCAGGTTAAGTTTTGCTAAATTAAGTATCAATAGGTTCAGTTTTGCTAAATTTCAATGAAATTTAGCAGGATTTTTCAGATTAATAGCGAATTAATAAGATGAGAAAGTTCGGGGGCGAATATTATTTTACAGGAAAGAGGCAGATATGCATGCGATACGAGGCAGTAATATTTGATTTGGACGGAACTCTTATTAATTCCATCGATGATTTGGCAGACAGTTGCAACGAAATGCTGATAGCATACGATTTTCCTACTCATACAGTTGATGCCTATAAATATTTCGTAGGCAATGGCGTAGGAAAGCTGGTGGAACGTGCCCTGCCAAAGGACAAGGCAGCGGACAAGGCTTTTTATGAGAAGGCACTGGCAAAGTTCCGGGAGATTTACAATGGCAAGGTACTGAACAAGACCCGTGCCTACAGCGGCATCCGGGACACCCTGGCGAAGCTGATGGAGAAGGAAATACCCATGGCTGTGTGCACCAACAAGCCTATGGAGGCAGCCAAGACCATTATCAACATTCTCTTTGAGCCGGGCACCTTTCAGATGGTTATCGGTGACAGGCCTGGCTATCCAAGGAAGCCTGACCCGACTACGGTGCTGGAGATTACGGAAAAGCTGGGGGTAACGCCTGACAAGGTGGTTTACATGGGTGACAGCGGCGTGGATATGCAGACTGCGGTCAATGCCGGGTTCCTGCCGGTAGGCGTGCTCTGGGGCTTCCGTGAAAAAGAGGAGCTGCTGGAAAACGGGGCGAAGCTGCTTTTGGAAAAGCCGACGGATTTGCTCTTTAATGTGCAGTTTAAAAAATAATAAGTGATAGGATAGTGCATTTATGGCAGTGTCATGGCAGGATTTTGGCTGTTGCAGCTTCTTGCAGTGATGCTGCTTTTTGTTTATACTAATGTTATATGTGTTGTGCGTATGATTTTTTATATATGATTTTTTGTATATGGAGGAGAGAAAATGGCAAAAATTCCTGTGGAGATAAACAAGGAGTATGATATAAGGATAAGCAGCCTGGGCAGCAGCGGTGAGGGCGTTGGCCGCATGGATGGCTTCACGGTTTTTGTGACAGGGGCGCTGCCGGGGGAACTAGTCAGGGTGCGGATTGGCGAGGTAAAAAAGAGCTACGCTTCGGGCAGGCTGCTGAAGGTGCTGGAAGCAAGTCCTGACAGGGTGGAGCCGAAATGCCCTATCTATAAGGAATGCGGCGGCTGCCAGCTGCAGCATCTCAGCTATGAGGGGCAGCTGAAGGTAAAGCAGCAGCAGGTCAAGGATGCCATGGAGCGCATCGGCCATCAGAAGGATTTGCCGGTATTGCCGGTGCTGGGGGCGGAAAATCCTTGGAATTACCGCAACAAGGTGGCATTTCCTGTGGGCAGGGAAAAGGGCAGGACGATTATTGGCTGCTTTGCTCAGGGAAGCCACAAAATTATTGATGCTTCCAACTGCCTCATTCAGGATGAGCTGAACAATGAGGCGATTAATGCTGTCCGGGAAGTGGTGGAAAAGCTGGGCATACCTGTCTACGATGAGGACAGGCATACAGGCATCATGCGCCATGTGGTAGCAAGGACAGGCATCAACGGCCAGCTGATGGTGGTGCTGGTGACGGCAGTTAAGGAACTGCGCCGGGAGAAGGAAATCGTGAAAATGCTCCGCAGCCGCCTGCCAAAGATGGTGAGCCTGCAGCAGAATATCCAGACATATAGGAATAACGTTATTCTGGGCAGGGAAACCAAGCTTTTGTGGGGCAAGCCTACCATCAAAGCAAAGCTTGGGAAGTTCGTGTTCAACGTATCTGCCCGTTCCTTCTTTCAGGTTAATACCAAGCAGGCAGAGGTGCTCTATGACAAGGCTTTGGAGTTTGCCCAGCTGACCGGCAGGGAAACTGTTATTGATGCCTATTGCGGCACAGGAACCATCAGCCTGTATCTGGCACAGAAGGCAAGGAAGGTCTACGGCGTGGAGATTGTCAGCCCGGCTATCAGGGATGCAGAAAAGAATGCGCGGGAAAACAATGTCCGCAATGCGGAGTTTATCGTAGGTGACTGCACCAAGGTTATGCCACGGCTCTACAAGCAGGGAGTGCGCCCTGATGTAGTGGTAGTGGATCCGCCCCGGGCAGGCTGCACCCAGCAGGTGCTGGAAACCTTTGCAAATATGCAGCCCCAGCGGATTGTCTATGTGTCCTGCAACCCTGCCACCTTGGCACGGGATATTGAGATTTTGGATGGGCTGGGGTATAAGGCGGAGAAGGTACAGCCTGTTGATATGTTTAGTGCGTCCAGCCATGTTGAGGATGTGTGTTTGTTAAAAAATAGGATAAGCAAGAGTAATTGAAGTTACAAAATTACTAGGTTATTTTTCATTTTACAGGAAGGATAGGGAAGGTGTGTTGACTTTCATGCTTATTTATCATAAAATAATAAGCATGAAAGTTTAAGCACTGTTAGGGGTGGTAGGTGTGACAGTAATAAATAAAATTCTAAAAATGGCTGAAGATAACCATGGTATGGTCACATCTGCTATGATTGATGCTGCAAATATATCTAGAGGATGCCTTAAATATCTAGTCAATAGAGGAAAACTGGAGAATACTAACAGAGGTATATATGTTTTGCCAAAAATTTGGGAAGATGAGATGTATTCTTTACAATCTAGATTTGGAAGGGGAATATATTCAGGTGAAACAGCATTGTTTCTCTTAGATTTGACAGATCGTACTCCAATAAACTATTGCATGACTTTTCCGGCGTCTTATAATGTATCTGCACCTAAAAGAGAAGGGATTATTTGCAGGCAAGTAAAAGAGCCATTTTATAGCCTTGGTTTAACACAAGTTCAAACTCCTGGAAAGCATAGTGTAAAATGTTACAATATGGAAAAAACACTATGTGATATCTTGAAAACAAGGGCTAATACAGATATTCAGGTAATTAGTGAAGCGTTTAAAAGATATATAATTTATAGTAATAAAAATATACCGCTACTGTCAGAATATGCAAAACAGATGAGAGTAGAAAAACGTGTTAGAAGCTATCTGGAGGTGTTACTGTGAAAAATGCCATGCAGTTAAAAGCTATAATGAAAAATTTATCAAAAGAAAAACATATATCGGCACAATTGCTTTTGCAAAACTATATGATGGAAAGATTGCTGGAGCGTATTTCACAGTCTAAATATAAGGAATTTTTTATTATAAAAGGGGGTTTTCTGATAGCAGCTATGGTTGGGCTTGATACTAGGGCCACTATGGATATTGATGCTACTATAAAAGGATATCCTGTAACTGAAAAAACAATTAAGACAATGTTTGAAGAAATCTGCGATATTTATATACCGGATGATATTGTTTTTGAGTTTAAGCATATTGGAGAAATTCGCGAAGGTGATGAATATACTGGTTATCGTGTATCTGTAACAGCAAATTATGCTCCAATGGCAGTGCCCCTAAAACTAGATATTACAACGGGTGATGTGATTACTCCTAAGGAAATATCTTTTGCATATCCAATGATGTTAGAAGATAGAACCATTTCTGTTCTGGCATACAACCTAGAAACTATTTTGGCGGAAAAACTTGAAACTGTGATATCACGATCAGACCAAAACACTAGACCACGCGATTATTATGATATTTTCATTTTATATAGGCTGTGGAAAAATAATGTGAATATGCATAATTTACAATGTGCTCTTAAAGCGACTGGTGAAAAACGGGGAAGTGTAAATTTACTTACGGAATATAAAAGAATTATGGAAATTGTAGTAAATAGTGAGGTAATGAGTAAGCAATGGAAAAAATACCAGAAGGATTTTGCTTATGCATCAGAAGTTAGTTTTAAGGATGCTTGTAATACTGTAACTAGAATTATGGATATAATTGGACAGTGGAAGTGAATAATCAGTATAGAAAAATCTATTCATATTTTCCAGATTATATAATTGTGAACGCATGCGTTCACAATTTAAAATGACTATATATCAGATATTTGTTATGAGTTTCTGATGAAAATGTGTGCTTGCCGTTTATTTTTTAGGATTGTGCAATCACTGAATGCACAATCTTTTCCAGTATTATCGTGGAAACATTATTCTGTTTTGTTGCGTGTAGCATATGAAATTTTCTTGCTAAAGCTGTAGCAAAATCATAAAATATAGTTGTAGATGGCGGATGAAGGAAATTTAAGTCGTGCTAATGAAGGTGGTGTTTTTGTGGCAGCTTCAAGTATCACAAAGAATTTTGTTATATCGGGTAAGGAACAGGTGGAGATGTTTGCTGATGCGATTGAGGCATCTGCCAAAAACAGGCCGGTGCGTATTACGGTATCGGCAAGGGAAATAACAGAAGAAGCGGAATTAATAGAATGTATGGAAAAGTGGGAGCAGTGTCAGTAAGTATGGCTAAGAAAAAGACTGAGAAACCAATTAATTTAGATAGTATTTTGTTTAATTGCAGAGATATTTTGCGGGCTGCACGTAATTCAGGTTCCTTCTTTGAAAAACGTGATATGATGCTGACATTAGTGTTTTTGCGTTTCATTGGCGAGAAATATGATGATGGTGTAGAAAACTTGCGCGAGATACTGAAATCTGAAGAATTAGACCTTGATGATGAAAACGTCCGGGCAGCATTTTTTGAGGATGCCACTTTTGCGGATGGTACATATAATTTGCCGGAGGATGCGCGATGGTCAACTATCATCAATACCAGTGCGCCAAAGCTTAATGTTGCTTTAGATACGGCTTTGCACAGTTTGGCTACCAGCTCAAAGGATTTAAAGGGGTGCTTTGTGGAAAGCACGTTTACAACTAGAAATCTTGCACCTAACGATATCAAGAAGCTGGTGGATGAGGTTAATAAAATCAGCCATAAGGCTTTTGGCGAAGAAAAGGATTTGATTGGCAGAGTATATGAATACTTTCTGAAGGAATTTGCTGTCAATGCTACGAAAGAAGAAGGAGAATTTTATACGCCTCATGATGTGGTTCAGTTGATAGCGGCTATGATTGAACCTTTTGACGGCACTTTGTATGATCCTTGCTGTGGTTCCGGCGGCATGTTTATTCAGAGTGCGGATTTAATAAAATCCAGGCAGGGGGATATTAACCGCATCAATATTTACGGACAGGAAAAAGAAGCAGCAACATACAGGCTTGCCAAGATGAATCTTGCTTTGCGCGGTATCAGCCATAATCTTGGCACGACTCACGATTCCACCTTTACACATGACCTGCACAAAGGTTTGTATTTTGACTATATAATGGCTAATCCGCCATTTAATCTTAAAGGCTGGTTTGATGAAACGCTGGCTAATGATGCACGTTGGGCAGATTATGCCGTTCCGCCTGCAAGTAATGCCAATTATGCCTGGATTTTGCACATGCTTTCTCACTTAAAGGCCAATAAAGGAGTAGCAGGTTTTTTGCTGGCCAATGGTGCCTTGAATGATAGTGATACCTTGGAAATTCGCAAAAAGCTGTTAGAAAATGACAAGGTGGAGGCTATTATTGTTTTGCCCCGTGAATTGTTTATTACCACGGATATTAGTGTCACCTTGTGGATTTTGAATCAGAATAAAAAAGGTGGCAATTATCATGGGCGTAAGCTGCGCAATCGGGAAAGAGAAATTCTGTTTATGGATTTGCGCCAGTGGACGGAAAATCCTGTCAAGGGTGAAAGCAAGAAAAAGGTTCGTTTGTCAACAGAGCAAATCAATAAGGCAGCTCAGATTTATCATGAATGGCAGGATGAAGGTACGGATGGCTATGATTATGCCGTGCCAGAGCTGTATCGCAGTGTAAATATTTATGAAATTAAAGCCAAAGGCTGGGTGCTTACCCCGAGCAAGTATATAGAGTTTATCGACCATGATTTAGAAATTGATTATGCCAAGGAAATGAAACGCATTCAGGCTGAAATGCGTGATATTTTGTTGCAGGAAAAACAGTCCCAGCAGATGCTGGAGGAAGCATTTAGGGGGATTGGTTATGGGATTGACTAAATATAGGCTGGGAGATTTGCTTGAACAATGTGATGCCCGGAATGCTGATACTCAGTATTCCTTAGATGATGTAAGGGGAATTTCAATTCAGAAGGTTTTCATTGAAACAAAGGCTGATATGACAGATGTATCACTTGCTCCTTATAAATTAGTTAAATCTGGTGATTTTGCATATGTTACAGTAACTTCTAGAAATGGTGGAAAAATTACCTTAGCTCATAATATTACATCAAAAACGTACATTGTGTCATCGTCATATATTGTGTTTAAAGTAAAAAAAGCAGAGTTACTTCTACCAGATTATTTGTTTATGTATTTTAATCGTCCTGAATTTGATAGATATGCCCGGTTTAATTCCTGGGGAAGTGCGAGAGAGACATTTGATTGGGAAGATTTCTGTGATATAGAAATAGAATTACCCGATATTGCTACTCAGCAAAAATACGTTGATATTTATAATGCCATGCTTGCCAATCAGCAAAGCTATGAACGTGGGCTTGATGATTTGAAAATAGCATTTGAAGGATATATAGATAACCTTCGCAAAGAAATTCCTTTGCAGAGGATTGGCTCATATATAGAAATTTCGGGTAATGTTAATAGTGATGAGGAATATGGTCTGGATGCTGTCAGGGGCGTATCCAACGATAAACAGTTTATCACAACGAAAGCCAATATGAAGGATGTGGACTTAAAGCCATATTTGCTGGTAAAGCCGCAGGAATTTGCATATGTAACAGTTACTTCACGAAATGGCAATAAAATATCAATCGCCTATAATTCTTCTGACGATACCTATATTTGTTCTTCGTCTTATGTTGTTTTTTTAAGCAAGGATTTAAATACGTTGTTGCCACAATATTTGCATATTTATTTTAGCCGTTCCGAATTTGACAGGTATGCAAGATTTAATTCCTGGGGCAGTGCAAGAGAGACATTTGATTTCAATGACATGAAGGATGTAAAGATACCAATTCCTGACATAGAAATTCAAAAATCAATTGCTAACCTTTATGAAGTATATATTGAGCGGCGGCAAATCAACGAAAAACTAAAGGCTCAAATCAAAAATATCTGTCCAATTCTTATCAAGGGCTCTATCGAGGATGGTCTAAAAGGGGAGGCGTAGCCGGTGGCTAGGTTAAAAGATATTAATGGTCATTTTTGCGAATCAGAGTATGAATATGCTTTTATTGCTTTTTTAGAATCTGTTGGCTGGACTTATACTAGCGGAAAAAGCATTAAGCGAAATAATCGCAGTGATGTGCTATGTATTGATGATTTAAAGTCATTTTTGCGCAGGGCAAATGATGGGCTGACGGAAGATGAAATATGCCAGATTGCCGATAATGTACGCCTGGTGGGAAGTGAAAGTGATTTTGCCACGTTACATAAGGTGTACGGCTGGATGGTAGATGGCATTCAGTTTACTCCCCAGGACGGGCTGGCAAGAATGGTAGCTTTGATAGATTTTGACAATCCTGATAATAATATCTTTCGTGCCGTCAACCAGCTTACCATTGATTATGTAAATAATGGGCAGAAAGAAAATAGAAGGCCGGATGTATTGCTTTACATCAACGGCATGCCTATCTGTGTAATAGAGCTGAAAAATCCTGCTGATGCCAATGCTACTGTGTTTGACGCCTGGGAACAGATTAATATCCGTTATTGGCGTGATATACCGCATCTTTTGCATTATTGCCCTTTGGCATGTATTTCTGATGGGGTAAAGACGCGGCTGGGGACTGTGCGTACCCCTTATGAGCATTTTTACGCATGGCGCCGGGTAAATGATGGTGATGCCGTATCTGTTACGCCTTTTGCAGAAACAGAGAATATGGTAAAAGGTGTTTATAGCCCGGCAAGGCTGCTGGAAATTTTCCGGGATTATATATACTTTCAGGATACAATCTATGATAGCGAAGAAAGGGAGATAGTATGCCGTTATCCGCAGTTTTTTGCGGCAAGGCTTCTAAAGCAAAGTGTCATAAAGTCCGTTTTGGAGTCAACCGGCAAGGGAGGCACATATTTTGGTGCAACAGGCTGTGGCAAGACTTTTGCTATGGCCTTTTTGGCACGTCAGCTGGCACTTCGCTGTACCGATATTCCTGAAATTGGTTCACCTACTATTGTTATGATTGTTGACCGTGATGATTTGCAGAAGCAGGGTGCCAAGCTGTTTTTGAAAAGCAAGGAATTTTTGAATCTGGGCGAGGTTGCCGTCGTAGCAAGCAGGGCACAATTGCGGCAGGAGTTAGGTGCAAGGCAGAGCGGCGGTTTTTATCTTTGCACCATTCAAAAATTCTGTGACCGCCAGGAAGACAAGATTGGCCTCATTAACGATAGGCGGAATATAATCTGCTTTTCGGATGAGGCTCATAGAACCCAGGTGGAGCATGCAAAAACCATCAAATTCAGCAAGGATGCAGATGAAAATATGCGTGCTATGGTATCGAAGCCATATGCAAAGGTACTGAAAGAGGCTTTCCCGAAAGCTACTTTTGTAGGTTTTACCGGCACTCCTATTGCGGAAACATATCAGACCTTTGGTGAGGAAATCGATAGATATACGATGGATCAGGCCGTAGCAGATGGCATAACGGTATCTATTAAGTACCATCCGCGTATTGCCAAGGTTTTGCTTGATGAACATAAGGTGCGTGAGATTGAGGCTTATTATGCCCAGTGTGCAGAGGATGGAGCAACGGAAGAAGATATTATTGCCAGCAAAAAGGCTATGAGTTCTATGGAAGTAATCCTTGGAGATGAAAATAGGCTGGAGCGTTTGGCTGTTGATATCCATGACCATTATGTAGCAGCTTGTTCTAATGATCCCGGCAGGATGCAGAAGGCTATGGTGGTATGTTCCAGCAGGCCTATAGCATACGCGTTGTTAAATAAATTCAAGGCTAAATATCCTGAGTGGTTCGAGGAAAAAAAGGTTCCCGAGGGAATTGAGGTCGGTGAAGAAGAATTGCGGCAGCTTGCACCAATGCCTTTTATAGCAATGGTAGCCAGTGTGGGAAGCAATGATCCAGCTGACATGTATGAGTACCTGGGCGGCGTGAGAAATGACAAGCGGTCTGAAAAGCTGGATGCAGCATTTAAGCAGGATAAGTCTAATTTTAGGATTGTCATCGTCGTAGATATGTGGATTACGGGCTTTGATGTTCCTTCTCTGACCTATCTATATAACGACAAGCCATTAAAGAAGCATTTGCTTATCCAGACTATCAGCAGAGTCAATAGAAAATATCCTGGCAAAGATTATGGCATGATTGTGGATTATATTGGTATTCGTGACAATATGCGGGAAGCCATGAAGACTTATGGTGGTGACATTTCAGTTGCTCCAACTGCTGATGATGTGGAAATGGCAACGGGAATTTTCCGTGAGCAGCTATCAATTCTTAAGGATATGTTCAAAGGATATGATTTGACACCTTTCTTGAATCCAGAGGAAAATCCTGTTACCCGATATGCTCTTTTGGCAAAGGCGGCGGAGTATGTTTTCTTCAGTTCTGAGGAATTAAATCTTGCCATAGATAATTGTCCTGCTCACAAAGTAACCTTTAAAACATATTTCTTGCAGACGGTGAAAAGGATGCGGACTGCTTATGATGTTTGCCAGCCATCTGGGGAATTGGGAGATGAAGAATCTGCCTTGGCACAGTGCTTCATGGCTATTGCAGGCTTTGTCCGCAAGATGAGCGGTACTAGCGAAGTGGATGCAGATACCATGAATATTCATGTGAAAAAGATGGTAGAGGAAGCACTGAAATACAATAAAGTGGAGAGTGTTTTGGATGCTGGTGAGCAGGAGGATTTGTTCAGCCCGGAGTACTATGAAAAGCTATCTGATGTAAAGATGCCGGCTACCAAGCTTGAGCTGCTGGTAAAGATGCTTCGCAGGCAGATAAAGGATTATAGCAAAACCAACAAGGCAGAGGCAAAAAGATTTCAGGAGATGCTGGAAAAGACAATTGAAGAATATCATGCCAGAAGGAAACATCTTTCGGCTGAGGAAGCAGGAGAAACGCAGGAACAGGCTTCGGAAGAAATTATAAAAAATGCTACGCAGCAGGCATTGTATATCATGAAGTTAATGAATGTAAGCAGAGATAGCTTCAGGAAAATTGGACTTACTTTTGAAGAAAAAGCGTTTTATGATATTCTTGTAGGACTTAAAGAGAGCCATAATTTTGAATATGGTGAGGACAATTTTGTAGGTGATGTTTTGATTAATGAGAAGTGCAAGATGCTGGCGAAGAAGGTAAAGGAGATTATCGATACGAAATCATCTTTTGCAGATTGGCTCAATAACCAGAATGTCAGAAATCAGCTGAAACTGGATATTAAGATTTGCCTGGTAAAAAATGGCTATCCGCCTCAGTATAGCTCGGCGGTGTTCCGCAAGGTTATGGAACAGGTGGAGAATTTTGAGGAGCATCGTGGTGAGAATGTTACCATTGATGCTTAAATATGCTGGCGATTAGGAAATCGTACTTCTTTTTTAAATATAATGGCAAGGTGGGGATTGCATGATAAATTTGAATAATGGCAATGTAGAGGAATTTTACAAGGATGAGGCCAAGATGATGGTGCTGGATATTCTAAAGGAATATGTGAAAGCACATCCTAATGAGGTTCGGCGGCTGGATATTATCAATAGTATTTTGGAAGCCAACAAGCTGGACAGGACATCAGCTGATATTAAAGGCAAGGTCAAGAATTTGCTGCAGGGCTACAGCATGATGAATGCCAGTATGCAGTCAGATTTGGAGTCACTAGGCTGTACTGTTATGCCGGGGAAGAAGCATTATAAGATACGGCTTTATGGCGACAGCAGGTATCAGGCTACAATGGCCAAGACTGGCAGCGACAGACGGGGCGGACTTAATCTGGCATCTGAGATAAATAAGATTATGTTTTGATGTTGCAGGGGGCAGATTGCACTGTATGGCAGATTTCTTATGAGAAGAAACTTGAACACTAGATTTTTCTGCTGATTTTCCAATTACAAAACTTATTAGATGAGTACCAGTAATTATGAAAGTATTAACTGGCACTACTTGGAGAATGCGGTTTATAAAAAAATTGACACTAATTAATCCACTTGATTTGTACAAAGTGCAAGTTGAGTGGATTTTTAATATTTACCATTAAAAGTACATGAAAATGAGAAAAAAACACATTTAAGCGTTGATTTTTAGGTAAAACTGTATATAATAGAAAATAGAAAAGAAGGTGAGGTAGCAATCATGTTAATTCAGTTTAATTTTAAAAATTTTAAATCCTTTAGAGAAGAGGCTACTTTGGATTTGTCTGCAGCAAAGATGACAGAGTTTTCAGACAGGGTTGTGTCTATTGGTAGAGAGAAGATTTTGCCGGTTGCTGCCATTTATGGTGCAAACGCAAGCGGAAAGTCTAATATATACAATGCTTTTGAATATATGTCTGATTATGTTGCAGATTCATTTAAGTACGGTGATGAAGAGGAAAAGTTTGAGCATTTCAGACCGACTCCGTTTTTGTTTGATTCCACATCAGCAAATGCAGAGTCTAGTTTTGAAGTGTATTTTACATTGCCGGGAGATAAGGCTGAAAAGACTTATAATTATGGGTTCTGTATTGATAAAGAAGGTGTAACAGAAGAATGGTTAAATTCTAAGGCAAAGACTGCAAGAAAGTACAGTACAGTTTTTTACCGTAATGCAGATGAGTTAGATTTGTCCGGATTCCCGAAAAACAGCAGAGATAATATTCAGGTGGCATTAGAAAAGCAGGTGCTTATTATTTCTTTAGGTGCAAAGTTGAAGATTGGCAAGTGTAAGTACATTCGAGACTGGTTTCTAGCTAATGAGTTTGCGGATTTTGGAGATCCTGTTACAAATTTTTTTATGTCTCGCAGATTACCAAAAGGTTTTGTTGAAGATAAAAATGTTCAGCAGAAGGTTGTAGAATATTTTGCATCATTTGATGAGCACATCAAGGACTTTAGAATAGAGAAAGTTCCTCAGGAGGGAGATTCTAAAGAAGAAAAGTATAAGATTAACGCTCTCCATAAAATGATTGGCTCTGATGAGATGGTAGAAATTCCATTAGAGTTAGAATCGGCAGGAACATTGAAGATGTTTGCATTATATCCAGAAGTGCAGGAAGTATTGGAAAAGGGGAGCGTATTCTTTATTGATGAATTAAATGCTCGTCTGCATCCATTGCTTGTAAGGAATTTTATTCTTACATTTTTGAATCCACAGATTAACATAAATCATGCGCAGCTTATATTCACAACACATGATACTTGGCAGTTATCTAATCAATTGCTACGACGTGATGAAATATGGTTTGTGGAGAAGGATGAAGAAGGTGTTTCTACGGTGTATTCATTGGCTGACTTTGTGGACGAGGATGGCACTCGAATCCGTAAAGATGAAAGCTACGAGAAGAATTACCTGATTGGAAAGTATGGTGGGATTCCTACACTAAAGAGTTTTGATATATTTTAGGAGGAATAACATGGCGAGAAAAGATAGAACAGGCAATAGAAAATCCCGTGAACAGAGAAAACAATATAAGCTGCCGGAACTGGGTTACTATTTAATTGTTACGGATACGGAAGCTACAGAGCGTTGTTTCTTCACGGGACTGCATCATGCTATGCCGGAGAATGTGAGAAATAAGATTGTCATAAAGGTGGTAGAGACAAAGACTCGTGCCATGATTGATAAATGTATGGAACTTACTGCTTATGATGCACAATATCGTATCCCTTGGATTGTATTTGACAGAGATCAAGTGCAGGGCTTTGATGAGATTATTGCAGAAGCAGTGAGTAAAGGTATACAGGTAGGCTGGTCTAATCCATGTTTTGAAATATGGATGCATGCCTACTTTGGGGCTATGCCTGCAATCCATGATTCCTGGGTATGTTGTTCTGCTTTTGGACGAATATATGAATCAAAAACCGGACAGCAGTATTCCAAGGCTGATGACCTGATGTATTGGAAACTTTGTAAAGTTGGTGATGAGAAAAAGGCGATTAAGATAGCACAGCAGAAGTTGGAACAGTGTAAAAGAGAGGGTAAAACAAAGCCATCCGAGATGTGCCCTTGTACGACAGTGCATGAGTTGGTGGGAGAGATTAAGGGAAAGGTAAATTAAATTTTTATATAGCAATTTGTAGAGGTAGGACAGAAATTAATATACAATCGGAATAGATATGTTTCTCAGATATGAATAATAGCTACGCGAAAAAGATGTGGAGTGATATAGATATGAAGATTGCGCTTGTTCAGATGGGCAATGAGGGAACAATGGATAAAAATCTAGCAAAGAGTATAAAGGCAATAAGGGAGGCTGCCGAAAATGGAGCGGATATAGTATTGTTTCCGGAAGTGCAATTGACGGAGTTTTTTCCGCAATATAGGCATGCGGATGTTTCTGATTATAGTCTTACAATTTCCTCAGAAGTGGTTAAGGCATTTTGCCGGGTATGTAAAGACAATAATGTATTTGCGGTGCCAAATATTTATTTGAAAGAAGGGGCGAAATGTTACGATGCCAGTCTGCTGATTGACAAGGAGGGAAAGGTACAGGGGATTCAGAAAATGGTGCATGTTGCTCAGGCTGAACGGTTTTATGAGCAGGATTATTATGAGCCATCTGATACGGGATTTCAGGTATTTGATACAGAGTATGGCAAGATAGGAATTGTCGTATGCTTTGACCGTCATTATCCAGAGAGCATCAGAACGGAAGCACTTATGGGAGCTGATTTGATTCTGATTCCCACTGTAAATACCAAGTCAGAACCATCAGAGATGTTTGAGTGGGAATTGCGTGTTCAGGCATTTCAGAATAGTGTTGCCATTGCTATGTGCAATCGTGTTGGCAAGGAAGGAGAAATGGATTTTTCCGGCGAATCAATTGCTGTAGGTGCTGATGGCGATGTTATCGCAAAGGCGGATGATAAAGAACAGATATTATATGTGGATATTGCCCTTGAGCATTCGGCGAAAATCAGATCAACAAAAACATACACACAGCTGAGAAGAACTGATTTGTATATGTAAATGGGATTAATAAATATGTGGTTTTGCAATAGGTGCGTTGAGATGTTGAGGGGAATTGATCTTATTTGCCTTGAATGTATGTAATAATCATGAGATGAGAATTGTCTTGAAAAGCATCTGCTAATTATGTAAGATAATAAGCAAGATAATATGCAAGATGGAGTGGTTAAAATGGATGCTTATGTTCCGCCATACAGTATTTCAGATAAAATGCTTGAGTTTGTTGCTGAGATATCCGAAAAGGTTGGCAGAATAAACAGTCACACGGCATTGACGTCAAGACCATATTTGAGGCGAAATAACAGAATCAGGTCAATTCACTCATCCCTGAAAATAGAAGCAAATTCTTTATCGTTGTCGGAAGTGAGGGAGGTCATTAATGGACAGCTTGTATTGGGGGATAGACAGGAAATACAGGAAGTAAAAAATGCTTATGCTGCTTATGAAAGGATACCTGAGATAGATCCGACCAGTATATCTGACTTGAAAAGAATACATGGTATAATGACATTGGGACTTGTTAAAGAATCAGGTGTGTTCAGAAAAGGTGAAGAGGGTGTATTTTCAGATGGTAAATGTATTTTTGTTGCACCGCCACCGCATCTTGTAAATGGCCTGATGGAGGATTTGTTCTCCTGGCTGAAACGTAATGAAAAGACCGTTCATCCTTTGATTATGGCAGCGATATTTCATTATGAATTTGTTTTTATTCATCCCTTTGCAGATGGGAATGGGAGAATGGCGAGGTTGTGGCATACTGCGATGCTATATCGTTGGAGAAATCTTTTTGAATATATTCCGTTGGAAAGCCAGATCGAACGGTTTCAGAATGAGTATTATGATGCTATTGGGAAGTGTCATGTTAATGGAAATTCAAATATATTCATTGAGTTCATGCTGGACATGATTAATCAGATCTTGGATGAAGTAATAGTTCAGCTTGCCAGGTCAGGTGCTGATATACCGGAGTATGTAAAGAAGCTGTTGGCTGTCATGGAATATGATGTGGCATATACTGCCAAGGCTATTATGGAAATGCTGGGGCTCAAATCCAGGGAAGCTTTGCGAAAAAATTATCTAAATCCAGCTATAGAACTGGGATGTGTCAAGATGACGCTGCCAGATAAACCAAATAGCAGAAATCAAAGGTATGTTAAAATATAGCTTTGATGAAAATTTCATTGTATAAGTATAGTATAAGTATTGTATTAGTATTGGTGTTTTTAGAGTGGGAGGAATAATTATGTTAGAGGTAGGAACCAAGGCACCTGATTTTGAGCTGCCTGACCAGAATGGCGAGCTGCGTAAGCTAAGTGATTATTTGGGCAGGAAGGTTATTTTGTATTTTTATCCGCGGGATAATACGCCGGGGTGCTCCAGGCAGGCAAGCGGCTACTCTGGGCTGTATGACCAGTTTGTGGAGCAGGGAGCTGTCATTTTGGGCGTAAGCAAGGATTCAGTGGCTTCCCACAAAAAGTTCGAGGAAAAATATGGCCTCAAATTTATTTTGCTTTCAGATACGGAACGCAAAGTTATTGAAGCCTATGATGTGTGGAAGGAAAAGAAAAACTACGGCAAGGTTTCTATGGGCGTGGTGCGGACGACTTATCTTATTGATGAGCAGGGCATAATAGTTATGGCCAATGGCAAGGTAAAGACGGCAGATGATGCAGAAAAGATGCTGCAGGTGATTGGCTGATGAAGATTATCCTGTCACCAGCCAAGAAAATGAATGTGGATACGGATAGCCTGCTGCCCCTTAGCAGGCCGGTCTTTTTGGATAGCACAAAGGAAATTGCTGTCTGGCTGAAGGGGAAGTCATACGCGGAGCTGAAGAAACTTTGGTGCTGCAATGACAAAATAGCCGGGCAGAATTTCCAGCGGCTTGAGACGCTGGATTTGACACAAAATCTGACACCGGCAGTGCTGGCTTATGAGGGGCTGGCCTATCAGTATATGGCACCAGCGGTGTTTGAGGATGGCCATTTTGAATATGTGCAGGAGCACTTGCGGATTTTGTCGGCTTTTTATGGTGTTCTGAGGGCGATGGACGGGGTGGTTCCCTATCGCTTGGAAATGCAGGCAAAGGCTGCCATAGGAACCGCCAGGGATATGTATGCTTATTGGGGGAGCAGGCTGTATGAAGCAGTGCGGGATGAGAGCGGCATCATCATCAATCTTGCTTCTAAGGAATATGCCAGGTGCATTGAGAAATACCTGACGGCAGATGATACTTATATCACCATAATATTCTGCGAAAAGGCAGGGGATAAGCTGGTGACGAAGGGGACCTATGCCAAGATGGCCCGGGGGGAAATGGTCAGGTATATGGCTGAGAACAGCATTGAAAATCCCATGGAAATAAAGCATTTTAACCGCCTGGGATATATTTTCCGGGAGGATTTGTCTTCTGATACTGAGTATGTGTTTGAGAGAAAACAATGAGGCTGGATAATGCAAAAAATGTTTGGTGATATTTGTTGTTGCGGGGAGGAAGGGGTAGAGCGATGGGGAAAATCTTAATCAATGTGTTGTACACAGGTACTTACATTAGTGACACTAATAAAATCGGGCATGAAATCATAAATATGTTCAAGGACGATTTGGGGAGAAATTATATTTATGTTACGCCCTATGGCAATATTGCAGATGTGCATGATAATCAAATAGATGCAGTTGTCATGGTACGGAGTATAGGCGATAAGTGCGTAGAGATTATAGCAAAGGCAGAAATGCTGGAACAGGTTGCATTTTCCCGTGATAATGATGTTTCTGCCAGTCAACGTGAATACATTGAGCGAGAAAGCGTGCGGTATTGCGGAAAGTCACTGACTGAAATCATGAAAGTTGCCAATCAGGATAATGAGAAAATCCTTATTACGTTTAAGAGCGGAAATGTGAGGAAGCCATCAAAGCAGATTATTCTTAGTCCTGATAAAGCCGATACACGGGATGCTGTTGTTTTGCCAGGAATTACTGCTATAAACAACATGTCCATGAAGCTATATTTGTCTGAAACCGAAAAGAGCGAGGCGTATTTTACAGTAAAAAGTATTTTGGATAATGCGGAATATTGGGAAAAGGAAGATACCATACAGAAGATAGATATATCTTCCATCGGGCAAAGGGACAGCCGGGGCTTTCTCAATGTGATTGGCAAAACGAATGATGAGCTGGCATTTTCCAATATGTTTGCTTATTTCTTCATGGAATATCCGGAAATATTCGTGAAGTTTGCTAAAGAAGTTTTAGGGCTTGACGTTGCAGGCAACTTTAATTTAGCCAGGGAAGAAAATAATATTGATATACTGATTTCTGATGAGAAGAATTATATTGTGATAGAGAATAAGGTCAAGTCCAAGATAAATGGCATACGGCATGATATTAATGGCGATATGATAGTTTCTCAGCTAAAGAAATATCATGATTATGCACTCAGTAAATCCGGGGAAAGAAAAGCATCGTTTTATTTGTTTTCCCCGGATTATAATTATATTGACACGGGAAAGTTTGAACGTGGCAAGGAATACAGGGTAATTCCTTATAGTGCGATATATGACTTTTTTGCTAGGAATGGTCAGCTTGCCATGTATAGCAGATATTATCATGAGTTGCTCATCGCTTTGAAGCCCCATACGAAGCCAGTGTCTAATGATTTGTCTGATGTTCTTGAACAGCGTTTTGTCCGGGTTATTCGCAGGCTGGGGATATGAGTTTTAACGTGTGGGACTGTTTAGAGAGGAGAAAGTCTAATGAAGAAGATTGAAGGTTCGCCTAAGAATTTAAAACAATTATTACAGAATACGAAATATTCTATTCACTATTACCAGCGTGAATATATGTGGCAGCGTAAACATATAGAAGAGTTGATTGACGATCTTACATCAGAATTTTTGGGATACTATAAAACAGACGACCCAAGACAAGCTGTAGCTGACTATGGTGCATATTTCATGGGGTCTATAGTTCTGGCTGGTAGAGAAAATGCTATTATTGATGGTCAACAAAGATTCTCGTCTTTGACATTGTTGCTGATGTATCTTAATAACAGATTAAAACGTATCGGTCAGAGTTATAATATGATTGAGACCATGATTTTCTCTGAGTCCTTTGGCACTAAGTCTTTTAATATCAATGTCGATGATCGTCAGGATTGTATGAATGCAATTTTCAACGATACTAATTTTGATATTACTGATGCCGGAGAGTCAGTAAAAAATCTTTATGGTCGTTATCAAGATATTCAGGATGTTTTTCCTGCAGATATTGCAGATGATATGTTATTGCATTTCTGTGATTGGGTTGCGGAAAAAGTATTCTTTATTGAGATTGTAGCAACAACTGAGCAAGATGCTCATAAGATTTTTGTTACAATGAATGATCGTGGATTGAGCCTTACATCTACGGAGATGCTAAAGGGCTATATACTTTCGGAAATTAAGTCTGACTCATCTCGTGAAGAGATGAATGGTATTTGGAAAGATAAAGTTCTTATATTGAAGAAAGATGATGACAAGGGCGATGAGACATTTATTAAAGCATGGCTTAGAGCTCATTATGCAGAAACAATTCGTGAGACAAAAGCAGGTGCAGTAAATAAGGATTTTGATATCATAGGTGGTTCTTTCCACAAATGGGTACGAGATGAACGTGATAAGCTGGGGCTTGATAGTTCCGACGACTTTGAGTTATTCATAAAGAAATTTGCAAAATTAGCAAATGTTTATGGTCGTATTCGTCAGGCAGAGACAACTTTTGCTGAAGAGACAAAATATGTATATTACAATGCTCAGGTTAACTTTACATTACAGCCACAGCTTTTATTAGCACCTGTATGCTATGATGATCAATGGCCAGTAATCATTGAGAAGATTAATTTGGTGGCTAGATTTATAGATATATTAATTGTATCCAGAGTGACTAACTACCGTTCTGTTGATTACAGTACAATCAAAAACTTTGTTTTCAATGTAACCAAGGATATCCGTATGACAGATATTCCTACATTGAAACAGAAATTAAAACAACAGTATGATAATCTGGCTTTTGACTCGGAAACCGCATTAAGCGATTTTAGACTTAACAGTTTTACAAAGAAATACATTAAACACATTCTTGCGCGTATTACAGGGTATATTGAGGAGCAGACTGGTGTTGCATCAAACTACTGTAATTATATGAATACTCACACAAAGAATCCGTTTGAGATTGAACATATTATTACAGATCATTATGAATGGTTCGTATCGGAATATTCTGATCAAGATGATTTCAGACGTTGGAGAAATAGCATAGGTGCTTTGTTGCTTCTTCATAAGAGCATCAATGCTAGCTTAAATGATGCAAAGTATGATTACAAGCTAAAGAAGTATTGCTCTAATGAGGGGAATATTTATACAGAATCACTTGGTGAGTTGGCATATCAGAATAATCCTAAATTTAAGAAGTTCATTGCAGACAACAATCTTGGCTTTAAAGCGTATGCATCTTTTGGTAAAAGTGAGATTACCGAGAGAATTGCAGTTCTCGTTGATTTGGTAAAACTTGTTTGGAACGATGACCTGTTTCAATATTGAGGTGCTGGATATGGAAATAGGTTTAGCTGGAGAGTAAAAAAATATTGAAAATGAAATTTGAGGAATGTCAGGGATTGTTTTCATCCAAGAACATTCCTTTTTCTTTTATTGCAATACTTATGTTTTTGTTATAAAATATAGTCAGAGGGTAAGAGTGCGTTATTAACTCAAACTTCCCACATAGAAAATCCTAATGGCTCCTTGAAAACTGTATATTTCAA
>JBJDWY010000163.1:0-5263 GCA_051866255.1 Anaerovibrio sp.
TGATAATATTTCTTGATTAGAGAAATGTTCAATTTCAACTTGCAATTTACGAAATAAAATAAGCTTCATAGGTTTTATAAGCTTTACAAGGACGGGTATTGTTCTTGTGGCGGATTATCCCCTTTGCCGGGCAGAAGGCGGCAGAGGGGATTTTTTATTGGGGAAAATGAGGGAAGGAATTTTTATTGAGAGAGGCATCAGAGGGGCTTTTTGCCAGCAGTGAATTAATTCCGATAAATTTCATCGGGATTATTGACAAGGGTTATTCATACTCTTATAATAGGTAATAGTAATTCTGAGTATTTTAGTAAGAAATAACGTTACGTGAGTTATCTTTATTTTTTGTCGTTGGTATTGTGTATTGACTATTGTTAGTTTTGTGTATTAGGAGAGTTTGTTATGAGCAAGAAGTTATTGGAAATCAGGGATTTGCATGCAGGGGTGGCTGACAGGCAGGACAAGGGTGAAATCCTGCGGGGGCTGGACCTGGAGATTAATGCAGGTGAAATCCATGTTATCCTGGGGCCTAACGGCTCCGGCAAGTCAACGCTGATGAACGTGATTATGGGGCACCCGAAGTATGAGGTGACCGGCGGCAGCATCGGCTTCGAGGGTGAGGATTTGCAGGCGCTGAAGACCTTTGAGCGTGCCCGCAGGGGGATTTTCCTGTCCTTCCAGAACCCGGAGGAAATCCCGGGCATTACGGTGGAGAACATGCTCCGGGCCTCCCGGCAGGCCGTTACCGGCAAGCCGGTGAAAATCATGAAGTTCCGCAAGGAGCTGCAGGCTGCCATGGAGGAGCTGCAGATTGAGCCGGAGTATGCCGGGCGGTACATGAACGTGGGCTTTTCCGGCGGCGAGAAGAAGCGCAACGAGATTTTGCAGCTGCTGCTTCTGAATCCGAAGCTGGCACTTTTGGATGAAACTGACTCGGGGCTGGATGTTGATGCGGTGCAGATTGTGTCCAGCGGTGTCAGGAAGTTCCACAATGAGGATAACGCCTGCCTGATTATCACCCACAACACCCGTATCCTTGAGCAGCTTTCTGTGGACAGGGTGCATGTGCTTTTGAACGGACGGATTGTGGAGGAAGGCGGCCCTGAGCTGATTGAGAAGATTGACAGGGAAGGCTTTGGCTTTTTGAAGCAGGATTGAGAGGCAGGACTATGGAAAACAGGAGAAAGACATTTGTGGAGGATATTGAGCGTACCCTCTACGATATCAGGAATGAGGATCGTTCTGCCTACAAGTCCCAGGCAGGGCTAAGTGAGGAAGTAGTGCGGGATATTTCGATGCGGAAGCATGACCCGGAGTGGATGCTGGAACGCCGCCTGGAGTCACTTAAGGTGTACAACAGCCTGGGGCTGCCTGCCTGGGGGCCGGATTTGTCTGAGCTGAATATGGAGGAGATTGTGACCTATGTGCAGCCGGATGCCAAAATGGCAGGCAAGTGGGAAGACGTGCCGGAGGATATCAAGTCCACCTTTGACCGGCTGGGCATCCCGGAGGCGGAGAAGGTGTCCCTGGCTGGCGTAGGTGCCCAGTATGACTCCGAGGTGGTGTATCACAGCATTCAGGACAGCCTTATCCAGCAGGGGGTGGTATATACTGACATGGAAACGGCATTACGGGAATATGAGCCCATCGTCAAAGAGCATTTTATGCGGCTGGTGCCGCCCAAGGACCACAAGTTTGCGGCCCTCCACGGGGCGGTGTGGTCTGGTGGCTCCTTTGTCTATGTGCCGGAAGGGGTACATGTGGATATTCCATTGCAGTCCTATTTCCGCCTGAATGCGGCAGGGGCAGGGCAGTTCGAGCATACGCTGATTATTCTGGAGAAAAATTCCAGCCTGCACTTTATTGAGGGGTGCAGTGCGCCAAAATACAACGTGACCAACCTCCATGCAGGCTGCGTGGAGCTGTTCGTGGGGGAGGGGGCAAGGCTCCGCTATTCCACTATCGAGAACTGGTCCCGGAATATGATGAACCTGAATACGAAGCGTGCCCTGGTGGAGAAAGACGGTATTATTGAGTGGGTGTCCGGCTCCTTCGGCTCCCATGTGTCCATGCTGTATCCTTGCAGTATTCTCCACGGGGAGCATGCCCGCTGCGAGTTTACGGGCGTGACCTTTGCTTCCAAGGGGCAGAACCTGGATACCGGGGCCAGCGTGATTCATGCAGCCCCGTACACTTCGGCCAATATCAGCACCAGGACCATTTCCAAGGCAGGTGGCAAGGCCACCTACAGAAGTGCTGTGAAGGTGACGCCAAATGCCCACCATGCCAAGTGCTCCGTGAACTGCGAGTCATTGATGCTGGACGATATTTCCCGCTCTGATACCCTGCCGGTAATGGATATCCAGGGGGACGAGGCGGATATCGGCCATGAGGCCACCATCGGCCGCATCAGCGAGGAGGCGGTGTTCTACCTCATGAGCCGCGGCATCAGCGAGGATGAGGCCAGGGCCATGATTGTCCGGGGCTTTGTGGAGCCTATTGCCAAGGAGCTGCCCCTGGAGTATGCGGTGGAGATGAACAACCTGATTAATATTGAGCTGGAAGGCACAATGGGCTGAGAAAGGCGTGAGGTATGAAGATGGCAGAAAAGATTTATAGTGAAATACCGATGCATACCTGGCGCTGGCTGGGTGTCAATGAGGCGAGGATAGCAGAAGACGTGCTTGCCCCGGATATAGATGATGTGCAGTCCCTGTCCGTGGCTGCCGGTGAGAGCCGGGAGCTGACGGTGGTATATCGTCAGGAGGGACAGGGCAGGATAGATGTAAAGGTGGCAGAGGGAGGCTCTTTGAAGCTGACAGTGGTGCAGCTGCTGCCTACGGACAGGCAGCATGCAGGCCAGGTGGCAGTGGAGCTTGCCAGGGGAGCCAGCCTGGAAGCTGTGGCGGTGGAAGCCGGGGCGGCCAGGTCTGTCAGCAAGATGGAGGTATTGTTGCAGGGTGATGAGTCTCGTGCCGATGTGCATGTGCTTTACTTTGGTGACGAGGCAAGGCAGCTGGATATGAATTATGTGCTGGTGCAGGAGGGCAGGCAGACCGAGGCCAATCTCAATGTCTACGGCGCCCTTCTGGGGCAGGCGGACAAGATTTTCCGGGGGACTTTGGACTTCCGGCATGGCTCCAAGGGCTCCAAGGGCTACGAGAAGGAGCAGGTAATGGTTCTGTCAGGCAAGGTGCGGAACCGCAGCGTGCCCCTGATGCTGTCCGGCGAGGATGCGGTAGAGGGGCATCATGCCGTTTCCATCGGCAAGATGGATGAAAATAAATTGTTTTACCTCATGAGCCGGGGGCTGGACATGGCGGAAGCCAGGCGGCTGGTGGTTGAGGCAGCATTTAACCCGGTGCTGGACAGGATTGGTGACGAGGAGCTTTATCAGGAACTTGATGATTATATAAAGGAGCGGTTGTCTGATGAGTGAGATTGGTGCAAATAGCGCAAGTAATGGAAGCAGTGCAAATACCGTGAATAACGGTGCATGTGCTGGCAAAAACTACAAGAAGGAATTTCCCCTGCTGCAGCAGAAGATGCATGACAGGCAGATTGTCTACCTGGATAATGGTGCCACCACTCAGAAGCCTGAGTCGGTCATCCATGCCATGTGCAGCTATTATGGCGGCTGCAATGCCAATCCCCATCGGGGAGCCTATGAGCTGAGCGTGCGGGCCACGGATATTTATGAGCATGCCAGGGAGCGGGTAAAGAGGTTTATCAATGCAAGGCACAGCCATGAGATTATCTTTACCAAGAATGCTACGGAGTCATTGAACCTGATTGCCTACAGCTACGGCATGAGCAATATCGGTGCCGGTGACGAGGTGGTGATTGCCATTTCCGAGCATCACAGCAACCTGGTGCCATGGCAGCAGATTTGCCGCCAGAAGGGGGCTGTGCTGAAGTATATCTATCTGGAGGAGGATGGCAATCTTTCCCGGGGGGATATTGAGACGAAGCTTACGGATAAAACAAAGCTGGTGGCGGTGGCTCAGGTTTCCAACGTGCTGGGACTGGTGAATCCCGTGAAGGAGATTGCCGCCAGGGCTCACAGCGTTGGAGCGGTGATGGTGGTGGACGGCTCCCAGTCCGTGCCTCATATCAAGGTGGATGTGCAGGATTTGGATGCGGATTTCTTCGTCTTTTCCGGCCACAAGATGCTGTCACCAATGGGAATCGGCGTCCTCTACGGCAAGGAAGCCCTTTTGGATGCAATGCCGCCATTTTTGATGGGCGGTGACATGATTGACTACGTGGAGGAGCAGGAGACGGAGTTTGCGCCGCTGCCAGCCAAGTTTGAGGCAGGAACCCAGAATGTGGGGGGGGCAGCCGGCCTGACTGCGGCCATTGACTATCTAGAAAAGGTGGGCTTTGACTATGTAGAGAAGGTGGAGCGTGAGCTTTTGGCCTATGCCCTGCCGAAGCTGAAGGCTATGCCTTATATTGAGCTGTACGGCTGTGATTCCCGGCAGGATAACAAGACAGGCATCATTACCTTTAACGTGAAGGATGTGCATCCTCATGATGTGGCTACTATCCTGGATGCCCAGGGGGTGGCAATCAGGGCAGGGCATCACTGCGCCCAGCCTCTGATGAAGTATCTGGGGCAGAATGCTACCTGCCGCGCCAGCTTTTATTTTTACAATACCAAGGAAGATGTGGACCGCTGGCTGGAAGCCCTGTCCACGGTAAGGGGGGTGCTGGGTTATGCTGAGTAATAACCATGCGGATAATCACGCAGGGCTGGGCGGCCTGGGCGGTGCCGGAGGCACTGGCGGCATCGGCGGACTGGACAGCATTTACACGGAGCTGATTGCGGAGCATAGCCGCTCCATGGAGAACAGGCACAGGCTGCAATTTGCGACTGTTTCCCAGAAGGGCAGGAACCCCAGCTGCGGCGATGAGATTACCCTGGAGCTGCAGGTGGAGGATGGCGTTATCAGGGATGCCGCCTTTACCGGCGTGGGCTGTGCCATTTCCCAGGCATCCACTTCCATCATGATTGATTTGGTGAAGGGGGAGACAGTGGAAAATGCCCGTCATCTGGCGGATTTGTTCCTGAAGATGATTAAGGGGGAAATCACTGATGATGATGAGCTGGAGGAACTGGATGAGGCGCTGGCATTGAAGAATATCTCCCGCATGCCGGCACGTGTGAAGTGTGCCGTGCTGTCATGGCGCACCCTCTTAGAAGTTGTGTAAATTTCAGTTTGTCGTAGTGCTTGATCGTTACTTTGGCGATGTATGTAAGTTT
>JBJDWY010000164.1:0-5231 GCA_051866255.1 Anaerovibrio sp.
AACTTACATATATCGCCAAAGTAACGATCAAGCACTACGACAAACTGAAATTTTTTATATTTTAGGGTTGTCATGTTTTAATGGTTTAAAGTATAATAGAGGCAGTTATTTTCAAACGATACTAGAGGGAGAGTGCAAGTGGTATGAAGAAGATTTTTGCGTTGTGCATGATGCTGGTTCTGGCAGTTACTGCTTTTGCTGGCTGCGGCGGTGACACTGCCAAGAAAGAGGAAGCCAAGAAAATCGTGGTCGGCCTGGATGATAACTTCCCGCCAATGGGCTTCAAGGATGAAAAGAACGAAATCGTAGGCTTTGATATTGACCTGGCAAAGGAAGCTGCCAAGCGCCTGGGCAGGGAGGTTGAGTTCAAGGCAATCGACTGGAATTCCAAGGAAGCGGAGCTGAAAAGCGGCCGCGTTGATGTGCTGTGGAACGGCCTGGATATTACCGAGCAGCGCAAGGAAAACATGCTGTTCAGCGAGCCGTACATGGACAACCGCCAGATTGTCTTCGTAGCCAAGGACAACAAGCTTGCTATCGCTACAGAGGCTGACCTGGCAGGCAAGATTGTAGGCACCCAGAGCGGCGGCACCACTGAGGAATACTTCACCAAGAACACCGCCCTGAAGGACTCCATGAAGGAAGTAAAGTATTATCCTGACTACATCACCGCATTCATGGATTTGGAGAATGGCCGAATTGATGCCGTAGTAGGCGATGAGATTATCGGCCGCTACTACATCAGCAAGCACCCTGATGAGATTACTGCTGTGGAGACTGTCATCGGTGAGGTTAGCCAGTTCGGCTTTGCTTTCCGCAAGGATGACCAGGCACTGCGTGACGAGGTGCAGAAGGTATTCGATGAGATGAAGGCTGACGGCACCGTAGCAAAGATTTCTGAGCAGTGGTTTGCCAAGGATATCACCAAATAATCGGTTTTTGTTGACGTGATTCTGTCCGGTAGCAGTATCGGCAGGAAAAAAGACCTCTTATTTTTGCAGGAGGTCTTTTTTTTTGCGCTGATTTGAAGTAAAATATAACTATCTGTGCTTTTTTGTATGAAAGGGAGTTTTTTTAGTTATGGATAACCTGTTGCACACTATTCTGCTGATGCTGGAGGGAACCCAGGTCACGCTGGAAATTTTTTGTATTACGCTGGTGCTGGCACTGCCCATCGGCCTGCTGGCGGCACTGGGGCGCATCAGCAGCCTGAAGCCTGTCAGCCTTTTGATGGAGTTTTATGTGTGGGTGATGCGGGGAACACCGCTGATGCTCCAGCTTTTGTTTGTCTATTTCGCCCTGCCGATGGTGGGGGTAAAGCTGCCTGATATTGCAGCGGCACTTCTGGCCTTTACGCTGAATTATGCGGCGTATTTTGCGGAGATTTTCCGCGCCGGCATCCAGTCCATCAGCCGGGGACAGTACGAGGCGGCAAAGACACTGGGCATGACCTATCCACAGACCATGCGCAGGATTATCATTCCTCAGATGATACGCCATGTGTTGCCGCCTATCAGCAACGAGACTATTAATCTGGTTAAGGATACGTCCTTGATTTATATCCTTGCCATGAATGACCTTTTGCGGGTGGCGCGTACTATCGTACAGCGTGAGTTCGATATGACGCCTTTTGTGATTGCTGCTGTATTTTATCTGGTAATGACCTTTGTCCTGACCTGGGGCTTTAAGAAGCTGGAGGCGCATTATGCAAAATATGATGAATAACAACATGAATATGGAAAATACTGCCGGGGCAGCTCCGGAGATTATGCTGCAGATGAGCGGCATCCACAAGCGTTTCGGGGAGCTGGAGGTGCTGAAGGGCATTGACTTCTCCGTGGCAAAGGGGGATGTGCTGGCAGTTATCGGGCCATCCGGCTCCGGCAAGAGCACCATGCTTCGCTGCATCAACCGCCTGGAGGAAATTGATGCCGGTACTATCGAAATCAAGGGCAGGGTGCTGGCCAAAAACAATAGTGAAGGAAACGCCGAGTATGTCAGTGAGGCTGAGTCACGGGAAATCCTCGCCTGCACCGGCATGGTATTCCAGCAGTTCAATCTCTTTCCCCACATGACGGTCATGCAGAATCTTCTTGAGGCGCCTGTGCAGGTCAAGAAGCGGCCTGCGGAGGAGGTACGCCCGGAGGCGGAGGAGCTTCTTCGGAAGGTAGGGCTTTTTGACAAGCGGGACTCCTATCCGGGGCGGCTTTCCGGCGGCCAGCAGCAGCGAGTGGCCATTGCCCGTGCCCTTGCCATGAAGCCTGACATCATGCTCTTTGATGAGCCTACCTCGGCTCTGGACCCGGAGCTTACCGGCGAGGTGCTGAAAACCATGCGGGAACTGGCGGCAGAGCACATGACCATGGTGGTAGTCACCCACGAGATGGCATTTGCCCGGGAGGCAGCGAACCATGTCATGTTCATGGCGGACGGAGTGATTGTGGAGCAGGGCATCCCGGCGGAGTTTTTTGCCCATCCTGCTCAGGAAAGAACCATAGCATTTTTGAACAACATGCTGTAACTATAGGCAAATTGCACAGCAGCTTTATGGCAATCAGCCTGCAATGCTGCTGTGCTTGCGTTTAGAATATCTGGAGGAATTGAAAGATGCAATATTGCGAAAAAAGAGCGTGGCTGTGCCTGTTCAGGCAGGCAATGCTGTTTATCGCTGGTTTTATGCTCGTATTCGGAGCGGTTCAGGCCGAGGCGGCAGGCTTCGCGGAGCGTGCGGATTCCATGTCTGAAATCAAGGCTATCAGAGTCAGCAGCAGTGCTGACAAGACTCGCATCGTGCTGGATGGCACCAAGGAAACATCCTACAAGGTCAGTGTTCTATCCAATCCCCAGCGCATTGTGGTGGATATTCAGAATGCCTGGATAGGCAAGGATTTGAAAAAATCCACTACTATCGACAGCAGGTTTGCCAAGGCTGTGCGGATTGCCCAGCATGATCCTTCCACGGTAAGGGTTGTGGTGGAAAGCAGCATGGGAAAGAATAATTACAAGGTATTTCCTTTGAAGGGTGGCAGTACGGCATACCGCATCGTCATGGACTTTGGCAATCTGGGGGGCAGCAGCAGCGGTGCAGCTATTGACTTTAATCCCCAGCCGAAGCCAAAGGATGAGGATAAGGGGGCTGCTTCCGGCTCTGGCTCCGGCACGGCAGGCGGTACTGGCGAAGGTGTGGCTATGGGTGGCAGCACTGGCAGCACCGGCAGCGATACAGACAGCGGCAAGGGAACCGTCACCAAGGGAGAGCCGGTTTTCACGCCTGGCCTGAAGGGCAAGATTATCGCCCTTGACGCCGGTCATGGCGGCAGTGATGTGGGAGCCATCGGCCCTACCGGGGTTACGGAGAAGGGGGTTACCCTCCGGGTTGCAACGGAGCTGCAGAAACGGCTGGTCAAGGAAGGTGCTACCGTGCTTATGACCCGCAGCACTGACACGGAGGTTTCCCCGAAGAAAGCGAAGGCATCCGATATTGAGGAATTGCAGGCACGATGTGATGTGGGCAACGACAAGAATGCTGACATTTTCATTTCCCTGCACATGGACTCCTTTACCAATAGCTCCCCAAGCGGTACCACCGGCTACTATTATGTCAATGGCAGCAAAGCAGGACAGCGGCTGGCAAAGGAACTGTCTGAGGGAATTGTGGCTGCCCTTGGTACTGGCAACCGGGGCACCAAGAGCTGCAATTTCTATGTGGTGAAGCACACCACCATGCCGGCTGCCCTGATTGAGATGGCATTTATTTCCAATGACAAGGAAGAACGGCTGATGAATTCCGATGAGGGTGTCAAAAAGGCCGCAGAAGGTCTGGTAAACGGACTTATCAGCTTCTTTGGCTGAGTACCTTGCCGATAAATAAGCTGGCAGATAATATTCGATAGCAACTGGAGTGAATTTGCAAAGATGGAAACAGAAAGAGAATTTACCTTTTCTGAGGCGGAATACAATGAGCTGATGGAGGCACAGAAGGCGGAGCGCATGAAAAGCCTGCGCCGCCACAAGCTGCCGGAAAAGCTTACCCTGCGGGAGGCCTTGAACGGCATGACCAAGCAGGAGCTGGAAGACATTCAGTACAACCTGAATCTGCCTATGGCAAAGAATATCGACCGTGTCAAGAAAGCGGAGATGCTGGACATGGTGGAGCCGGAGGTGGTGAAATTCGCCGGTCGCTGGTTTGTCAGTGCCTTGCAGGAGCAGAAGGAGCTGTTCGATTATGCCTGCCAGCACAAGGGGCTTTTGGAAAATGTGCACTGCGAGGATTACCGGCTGGATTATCTCCGGGGCATCGGCGTGCTGTCCTGCGGCATGCAGGGTGGCAGCCTGGTGTGGTTCATGCCGGAGGAAATCCAGGCTGAGTATCAGAAAATCAACAATGGAGCCTTTGCCGATGCGGTCAACCTGAATTCGGAAGTAATGCGGCTGGCAGCAGGCATGGTCTTTTACTATGGTATCATCAACTACGATGAGCTGTATAAAAAAATCTGTGATTATATTGATGCCGACTTGGAGTTTGCCGATTTTATGGGCATTATCTTCAATGGGGGCTGCTGGTATCCTCATGTGGTGACAGGCCAGCATGACCTGATGCATGAGTCCCTGATGAATCCGGAGGCGTTGCAGCAGGCACAGCGGCAGCAGGGCAGCCTGGATTATGCTGGCCTGCCTTATGACAAGCTCTACGATGCGGGGCAGGATGGCTACATCGAGTCCACCGAGGCATACCGTGCATTGGCACAGTATTTCATGCAGAAGAAGGGGCTTGATGTGCTGCAGGCGGCAGAGGCTGTGCGCAGCATTACCATCATTATCCAGAATGGCTATGGCATGAAGGAAATCGTGGGCTTTTTGGCAGATAATCAGCTGAAGATGGACAGCAGTCAGGATACTGATGAGCTGTACAGGCTGATTGGCCAGTACAACAACACCATGCCATTATGGATGCTGAAAGGGCATACCCTGGCAGATGCTGTCAGCCAGCCACGTCCTGCCGTAGTCCGGGATGGCCGCAAGATAGGCAGGAACGAGCCGTGTCCTTGCGGCAGCGGCAAAAAGTACAAGAATTGCTGCCTGGATAAGGAATGGAACTAAGGTGATAACTTTGGCGATATATGTAAGTTTTATTGATTAGTGCAGGGGAGCTGTCAGAAAAACATCAGCAAATACTCCAATGGCCGGAGAGGCAATGCCAATGCAGGCACGCTCGCGCTACTATCCACGCC
>JBJDWY010000165.1:0-5209 GCA_051866255.1 Anaerovibrio sp.
ACGGCATTGCGGATATAGTCCGCCACGAAGCAGAAGCTGCCATGGCTGAGTGCCAGACTGATGAGGAACGGCAGGCGGTTGCCAGTAAGATAGAAGCAGCCATTACAGAGCTGCAATCTATCTTAAAAAACAAGGGTGATGTCATTGCTGAGGCAGTAAAGGAACAAAATGAGGGAAGTAAAATGCAACAGGAAAGTGCAGATGGCATTGACCATGCAGCCAATATTTACCGGGGCATTGCGGAGGTAAATAGTGCATTAGATGATGTGCTGGCATATATGAAGCAGCGTTCTGCATGTAATATTCAGTGAAGCGGGAGGGAAAAATATGTTAGAAAAAGAAAATGAAAATGAACTGAACGCTCCTAATCTTTACTATTTGCGTAACTTTGAGATTGCATCACCTGAGCTTGGGGATGTTATCAGAGTTAAACGTTTTTGCTGTAATAAATCCAAACGCAATCACTATGGAATTTATATCGGCAATAACGAAGTAGTCTATTTTGATGATACCGTAAAAGACAGGACAAAAAGATTAGTTAAAAACGCTTCTTTCGCATCATTTAGAGGGAAAACGGAATGGGGCATAGTGAGATATGAAGATAGCCTGAGTAATCATGCAGAAGAAACCATCAAAAAAGCTACATCAATGCTTGGTGAAAATGATTTTATTGACTGTTGCTGTTTTGTAGAATGGTGCAAGTTAAAGGTTACGTCCAGATGTATAAAAAGATCTGAACAGGACCCTGAAAGCTGTTGCAGCTCATTGAAGTCTTTAGTCGACAACATTGAAAATTTGCAAAAAAGCAAAACAATCAACAGGCCTATATTTTGGGACATAATAATGCCTCCAATACCAGCATTCCATGATATTTTGTGTCCAGAAAAATTCAAATTAGGTGATTGATGCAACAGATACGTCGTAGATAGCATAGAACATACAGCTAACATATGCGCAGTGCAACTGCAGAGATCAATAGTATTCAATATAAATGTGAAATATACGGTGATGTCTTCAAAGAAACTAAACTATATGGACCTAAAAGATATTGTGCAAGTTGTTTAAATAAGCGTCATTCACAAGAAGATGCTGATGAAGTTGCAGGGAAAACTGTAAAACGTTATGAAATGAAGCAGGAAAGTGCAGATGGCATTGACCACGCAGCCAATATCTGCCGGGCCACTGCGGAGGCAAATAGTGCATTAGATGATGTGCTGGCATATCTGAAGCAGCGTTCTGCATACAGTGCCTATAATCAAGGATAAAAAATCTATTTGCACATAGATTACCTTATGTGATGAGAGGAGAATTAATTTTATGGAAAATAATATTACCGCAGCTTTGCAGGAATGTCAGGGATATGCCCAAAAGGGATATGATATTGCCATGAAAAGCTGGAACAAGCTGCACATGGCATTAATGGAGGAAGAAAAGAAAATCAGTGCAGCTGATGCGCAGCAGCGCCAGATGAAGCGGCTGGAAAATAACGCTATTTTAGCAAGGCAAAAACGAAACCTGAATGACTTTGAGAAGATGGATAGGGAGCTAAAGCAGGATTTAAATAATCTTCATAAGCAGCAAAAGGAATTTTCTGTGCTGGTATTTGGCCGCACTATGGTAGGAAAATCCACATTGATGGAAATCCTGACACATGGCGACGGTGCAAGCATCGGCAACGGCTCCCAGCGTACTACCCTTGATGTACGGGATTATCATTGGCAAGGCATGAAGATTACCGATGTTCCCGGCATCGCCTCCTTTGATGGCGACGAGGATGACCGGCTGGCATTGGACGCCGCCAAAGCTGCTGATTTAATTCTCTTTTTGATTTCAGATGATGGCGTACAGCAGGAAGAAGCTAAAAACCTGGCAGAGCTGCGCCGTCTTGGCAAACCTGTTTTAGGCCTTATCAATGTAAAATTGGGCATTACCGACAATGTACGGCCATTGGATTTGAAGCGATTGGCAAAGAAAATGTCTGAAACGGAGCGCATCAACGCTATATGTGAGCAGTTCAGGCAGTTCTCCAGCAGCTATCAGCAGGACTGGGGTGATTTGACTTTTGTACCTACCCACCTGAAGGCAGCCTATATCGGGCAGGATAAGCATCCTGAGCTTTGGGACTTAAGCAATTTCGCCGCTGTAGAGCAATATATTTTAGACAAGGTTCAGAGAGACGGCTGCTTCCTGCGCATCAAGACCTTTATAGACATGGCAGTTTTGCCTTTGCAGAAGCGCATGGAAATGCTTTTCAAAAACAGCGGTGAAAATATAAAAGTTGCCTTTGAGTACCGCAGGAAATGGCATGACCTTGATGATTGGCGCGAAGAATTTTTTGAGGAAACCAAGGAAAAGTACCAAGATTTGTGTGACAGGGTGTATAACCGCCTTAATAACGGCATACGGGATTTTGCTGCTGTCAATTACGAAAATCAAAATGCCGGCAAGGCTTGGAAAAAGTATTTGCAAGATAACCTGCAATTAGAACAGCTCTGTGCAGCCTTTCTTCAGGAACGGGAAGCGAAATGTGCCAGAAAGCGGCGCGAACTCTGCGATTCCTTGCAGACGGAATTAAGTTTCATGTCACTTGATGCTGATTTTGGGCACATCCATATGGATGACATAACAGATACGCAATTCCTGGGCGACTTAGCAAGTATAGGTGCAACAATTGTATTTGGCCCTATTGGCCTTGGCATCGGTATAATAAACAGATTATTTGGTGATAGCAAGGCTGAAAAAATCAGGAAGGCAAAAAAAGAACTGGCGGATAAGCTTACGGAAGTTACTGAACCTTATGCCGATACCCTGCTGGACAATGTCATAGATAATCTTAATGAAAAGATTTTTGGCCAGGCAGTAGGTGGCCTGCGTGATATACTGGTACAAAAGGATGAATTATTCTTTACCTTGGCAGGACGGGAAGCTGCTGCCGGAGAAGGCTTGCATGATATGCTGCAAGCCATGAACCGCAGAATGTGGTCGGAAGCGGACAGATATCTGCAAATCCGGCAGGAAAATTCCCCTATCATCGATATGATACGCATGCCAGGGGAATTTGTCCAGATTTATGCACAGGCAGGCTGCGATGAAGACTATCTGGAAAGCATGAACCGTTTGCTGGGAGAAAAAGTTATCTGGACAGAAGTAGATGATAATGAAGACTTATTTAACCACATTTTCGCCGCACTCACGGAATTAATCGGCGATTGGGAGTTTGAAGATTTTGAATATGGTGAGGAAGGAAAAATTAATTGTATGCTCTTGCAGGAAAAGTCTTTGGCAGAACTTGAAGATGATGCCAGGTCTTCCCTGGCCTATCAGTATATATCAGCACCTATTACGGAATTGTAACATATACGGAGGATGATAAATATGCAAGAATTATCCCTTAGCAAATATACTATTGAGGCAGAAAAGCTCCTAAAGGATGCTAAATCCAAATTCCGGGAATTAAAACTGGCAGCAGATGGCCTGCCGGAAAACATGCAACCTGATGATGGCGCTATCAAGCTGGTCTTTGTCGGCCAGTATAGTGCAGGCAAATCCAGCATCATCAAAATGCTGTCAGGCATTGAGACCGGCATCGGCGCAGGCATTACCACCCAGGAATCACATGTCTATCAGTGGAATGACCTGGAAATCATCGACACCCCCGGCATCCAGACGGGGCTTCGTCCTGACCATGATGAAATTACCTATGAGCAAATCAGCCAGGCAGCCTTGCTTGTATTCGTTGTCACCAATGAGGGGTTCGACAGGCAGATGGGTGAGCATTTCCGCAAGCTGGCGCTGGAGCAAAACCGCGGCAGCAATATGGTGCTTGTCATAAATAAAATGGACAGGGCGCCGGAAGGCAATTCCCCAGCACAGCAGAAAATCATCCGTGATGATATCTGCAAAGTTCTGCAACCGCTGACACCGGAAGATTTGTATGTATCATTCGTGTCCACCCAGTCTTATGATGAATACCTGCTGGAAGAAGATGAGGAGATAAAAGAAGAGCTTCTGAAGGAAAGCGGCAGGGAGCAGCTCATCCACAACCTGAATAACTTCGTGGCAGCCAAGGAAATTACCGCCAAGATTGAGCGTCCTCTTTACACATTATATGATGCCGTGCAACAGGCAACAGGTACACTTGATGAACACAACCTTATGGACGGTACAGAGGAACTGCTGAAACGCAAGTATCGAATCATCGAAAACAGCAAGCTGGATACAGAGCAGGATATTCAGTCCTTTGCCATGGATTGCCAGCAAAATATCATTTCTTTGGGCAACGAAGCAGCTGGTGCCTTGGAACCTGGCATTACAAAGGAAGATTACGAAGCAAAACTTGCCAGCCTGCAAAAACAGGCAGAAGCAGAAGCTGTCAAATGCTCAGAAAAAATCAATCGGGCCTTTACCAAAATGGCAAATAAAATCCAAGCTGAGATAGAACGGGAATTAGCTGCTCCTTATGCAAAAAAAATCTTTCAGATGAGCAATTTGCCAGTGGCTATCCCTGAAAATAATGGGGAAAACAATGCAGAAAACAACGGTTCATGGGTTCAAGGCCTGCAAAAGGCTGGAAACTCCCTGATAAATAATGCTGTGAAGCCCGGCACCAACCTGTCAGGCTTGGAACTCTGCAATGCCAGCTTAAAGAATTTCTCCGGCTCTTTTTTGCATACCAAAATCCTGGATGTAGGCAAGTTCTTTGGCCTGAAATTCAAGCCGTGGGAAGCTGTGGGCTGGGCTAAAAACCTGGCTACACTAGGCACTGCCTTGAACGTTATTAGCATAGTATATACGATTTATTCCAAGCTGCAATCCGAGGATGAGCGCAAGGAACAGGAACGTAAATTGCAGGAAGCAAAAGATGGCATCAGGAATCAGTTTGCCGAATGGGCAAATACCATTTATGCCGATAACATGAAGAATACCAGGGAGCAAATGGCAAATATTGTGGAGCCGGAACTTGCCAGCTTGACACAATCTTTGGATAATATTCAGGAACAGCGCCATTTACAGGAACAACGTGCCACCTGCCTGAATGGCCTGCTGGAAAAAATTCAGCAATTACAGGAAAATATCGGCAATAACGCCACAGTATAATCTGTTTATCTGGAAAAACTGTCTGGAGAAGGCGAAATATGCATGAACCACACATTCAAAGTACAATGGGAAGAAAAGACAAACAGCTCAGCCCTGCCCTGCCGCAAGTCTA
>JBJDWY010000166.1:0-12961 GCA_051866255.1 Anaerovibrio sp.
CATCAGGAGGGGGTTACGCGATTTTTATTTTTTTAAAAAGTTGTAAAGTGCTGTTAATATAGGCAAGGCTATTGATGACCTATGGAATGCACAATATTTTGATTTGCTTGAAATGCCACATGATGAAGATGAAGTGTTTGTAGATATTGGTGCATATGATGGATTGTCTACTAAGCAGTTCATTAAGTGGTGTGATGGGTGTTATAAGCAGATTTATATGTTGGAGCCAAGTAAAGAATTGGCTTTGCAGTGTGAAGGTAATTTTGTGAAATATGGAAATGTTACTGTATATAACTGTGCAGCAGGGGAGAAAAATTATGTTGGTACATTATTTCATAGAGATGATGGAATGTATAGCGCATCTCATGGTGATGAAGAGGGAGATAAGATATGTTTTGTAAAATTGGATGATTATTTGCAGGATGAAAACGTTACTTTTTTGAAGCTGGATATAGAGGGAGGCGAGATGGCGGCTCTGCATGGAGCCAAGGAGATAATAAAAAAATATAAACCAAAGGTAGCGGTTGCAGTGTATCACAAAAAAGAAGATATTATTGACATTCCTAAATTATTGTTGTCTTATAATTCTGATTATAAGTTTTATCTGAGGCATTATTCTATTGGTATGCCTGAAACTGTATTATATGCAATGTAGTTCTTTTAGAGGGTGATTTATATGACAGTTGCTGTTATTCTAGCTGCTGGCGTTGGACAGCGGATGCGGAATGCCGGTTTGCCTAAACAGTTTTTAAAACTATTTGGCAAACCTATTGTGGTTTATACTTTGGAAAAATTCGAGGCTAGCAAGGATATAGATAAGATTGTAATTGTCTGCCGTAATGGTTATTTGGATTATATGGATTCGTTAGTGAAATTATATAATATTTCCAAAGTGCAGAAGATTGTATTGGGTGGTGTAGAGCGACAAAATAGTCTTATTCGTGGAATTAATGCGGCTAAGGCATTAGGGGCTAAGGATGATGATGTTGTAGTTATCCATGATGGTGTGCGACCGCTAGTTTCGGAATTGACGATTCATGAAAATGTACGTGTTGCAAAGGAGTATGGTTGCGCTATTACAGTACATTCGGTAACAGAATCAGTTGTTATTGTGTCTGATGATAATATAAAGATTGATAATTTTAAGAAACGTTCAGATACATATTCATTGTCGGCACCGCAAAGCTTTCGGATAGGCTTGTTATTACAGGCATTTGATGCAGGTATAGAAGAACATGATGGTATGCCATTACTTGATGCTGGTATGGTCTTTTCAGCTTCTGGTGGAAATGTACAGCTTGTAAAAGAGCAGACTCCGAATATTAAAATTACCACGCCAGAAGATTTTTATTATCTAAAAGCTATGCTTGAACTGGAAGAAAATAAATTTGTGTTTGGATTATGATGCACACGGGCAGGGGGGATTAATCGTGATAGAACAGAGAGACCTAAATATTATTTTTAATAATCCTATTGATTGGGAGTATTTTAGAAATAAAACAATTTTAGTCACAGGGGCAACTGGCAGGCTGGGAATGTATCTGGTGGAAGCATTTTGTGAGGCAGATCTGCGCTGGAATCTGAACATGCGGGTTGTGGCATTGGCTAGAAGTAAGGATAAACTTAATCGGGTGTTTGGAACAACCTTGGATTTGCCAAATGTGCGAGTGCTGGTTCAAGATATTATGGATGAGATTGATTGTGCAGAGCATGTGGATATTATATTTCATACGGCTGGTATGGCTAGCCCGTCAGATTTTACCGCTACTCCGGTAGAAACGTTATGGGGGCATGTTCAGGGAACACGAAATGTATTGGAACTGGCAAAAAAGCATAAAACTCAACAAGTTTTTTATGTATCTACTGTAGAAATTTATGGGGAATGGAAGAAAGATGCCTTGATTTGTGAGGATGATATGGGACCTATGGAGTGCAACCGTGCTAGGTCATGTTATCCAGAAGCCAAGAGATTATGTGAAACAATGTTGGCATCATATATGCAACAATATAATGTGGGATATAGAGGTGTGCGTTGCTGTCATACGTTTGGCCCTGGTATATCGTTGCACGATGGACGGGCTTTTGCTGAATTCTTGCGTAGTGTTTTGGAGAAGCGTGATATAGTTTTGCAGTCTGATGGCAGTGCGATGCGTACATATACCTATGTGGCAGATGCTATTGGTGCTATGTTATTGATTGCATCCAAGGGTAAAGATGGAGAGTTTTACAACGTAGCTAATATAGATAATCTAGTGAGCATCAGGGATTTAGCAAAAATGATAGCAGGATTACATCCTGAGTACAAAGTCGATGTGAAATTTTCTGATGATAAAAATGTGCTATTACAGTATTTGCCATTTAAATTAGCTATCATGAATGTAGAGAAAATCAGGGCTTTGGGATGGAATCCTCAGGTTGGATTAAAGGATGCTTTCTCTTACACATTAAATTCATTTTTATGATTGCAAGGTGTGCTATGAGTGAATGTTTTATAAAATGTGCGGTTATTATTCCTATTTATAAACAAAATTTAAATTTATATGAAATGTTTTCTGTTAGGAGAAACGTGGCTGTTTTGTCAAGTTATCCTATTATTTTTTTGATGCGTGCTGATATTGATGAAGCATTTTACAGGAAAGAATTTCCATCAGTTTTTATAAAAAAGATTGACAGCAGATTTTTTCAGAGTTTTCAATCCTATAACAGGTTGCTTCTGAGTACATTTTTTTATGATTTATGGCGGGAATATCAGAAAATATTAATCTGTCAGACTGATGTCATTGTGTTATCGGATCAATTAGCTGAATTTGTAGGCTTAGACTATGATTATGTAGGGGCTCCACTGGTAAAATTAGAAAACGATAAACCAATTTTGTATGGAGGTAATGGTGGCTGTTCTTTGAGAGATATTCAGTCTTGTTCACTATTTTTAGAGAATCATCATTTAGAAGCAGAGATGTGGACTGATAATGAGGATGAGTTTTTTTCATATTATGGAGTAAGATATAGTTATGAATTCAAAGTTGCGCCTGTTAGATATGCAGCTGCGTTTGCCTTTGATAGATTTTCCAGATTTTTGTACGAGTTTAATAATGCATCATTACCTTTTGCTTTGCATGGGTGGTACACTTACGATGCGGAATATGCCCAAATCTTGGCGAGGAAAGGTAACATAACTGATGTACCTCAAGTGTTTTCAGGAAATGTTACCGAAAAGAGAAATGAATTGCAGAGATTTTTGCGAAGCGGTAGATATGTTATTTTGTATGGAGTGGGAATTTGGGGTAAGGCATTAGCGAGATATTTAAAACTATTGCAAATAAATGTTGATGCCTTTGTGGTTTCAGATACTCAGCCGATAAAATATAATGAGTATTTAAATATTCCTATATATCACTTGGGCATGTTGCCATATACTAATGATGAAATAGCAATGATTATAGCTATAAGCTCTAGAGCGATGAATGTGGGCGTATATGACAGCATTTGTGCAAATGTAAAAATGCTAGGAATTTCGCACGTTTTATATGCGGATGTGGTTTTGTATAATATGGCAATGGAGAATTGGTTGTTAGAGTGTAGGGATAGTGGTGATAGTTATGAGTAGTCAAGAAGTGGAATTGGATTCTGCCTCATTAAAAAAATTGCAAGGGGAAATACTTGATTTGCTGGTGGAATTTGACAGGGTATGCCGAAAGCATGGCATACGGTATTTTTTATCTTGTGGCACTTTGCTGGGCGCTGTGCGTCATCATGGCTTTATTCCATGGGACAATGATGCTGATGTTGAAATGTTTAGGGAGGATTATGAAAAATTTCGTCGGGTTTGCCCGCAGGAATTGAATTCTAAATTATTTTATTTTCAGGATAGTACTAATGATGATGAATATAGTTGGCCATATGGTAAATTGCGTAAAAAAGGAACTAAGTATATTCGGCCGGGGCAGAGAACTGCATATAGTGTCAATGGAATCTGTATCGATGTTTTTATCATGGATACTATGGCTCCGTCGTATTTTGTGCAACATATGATGTATCAACTTACATGTGGCTGCCGAAAAATTTTGTGGTCACCTGTGGGGATGGTCAGCTTGAATAATCCATTGATGAGAATGTGGTTCAGGTTGTTAAACTTAATTCCTAGGAATGCGGCCTTGTGGTTTTATCATTTTGTTACTGGTTGGTATTGTGGTAAAAACACTGGATGGCTTGGTTTTTTTAATACAGGGCGTAGTTCCGCTAGAAGTTATGCGTATAAGTCTGACTGGTATGCAGGTGATGTGGATTGTGAATTTGAGGGGCATATTTTTAATATACCGAGTGGCTATGATGAGATATTACGTGTGAAATATCAGGATTACATGCAATTGCCACCTGTGGAAAAAAGGATTGGCACATCGGGGGCGGAGTATATAAAGTTTTCGGATGGGACAGAGCTAAGGGTATAGTGCGTGGTATTTTATCTTTGTTTTGTGTATGTTGCGTTGAGCGTGGTTGTGTGTTAAGGCAGTAATGGAGGAGCAGATGGGATTTTTTGTGAATGAAGATATAAAAAATACGATAAGGGTATTTCCTATGCAGGGGCGTATGGATTATTTGCGTTATGACATGAATGAAAACCCAGAAGGATTGCCACATGATTTTGTCGAGATGGTAAAAAAGGAAATTACGCCTGAGTTTTTGGCAACCTATCCTGAACCGGATCGTTTTTTACATAAGTATGCCAGGTATGCAGGTGTAGAGTTTGATAATGTTTTGGCAGTTAATGGCTCTGATATGGCAATACGTTATTTGCTGGAAACTTTTGGCGAGCGTGGGAAGGACGTAGTTACGGTTGCTCCTTCCTTTGAAATGTATTGGGTGAACTGCAATATACTGGGATATCACCATGTGCCAGTAGCATACAATAGGGATTTGACAATGGATGTTGGCAATATTTTAGCTGCCATTACTGTAAATACAAGAGTGGTTGTATTGTTAAATCCGAACAATCCTGTGGGAAATGTCTATAGCAGGGAGGAAGCAGAGCAGATTATACAGAAAGCCGATTCTGTTGGGGCTATTGTTATTGTAGATGAAGCATATCATTATTTTTATGATGGTACATTTTTAGACTTGGTGAAAAAATATCCTAATGTGGTAGTGTTGAGAACATTTTCCAAGCTGTTTTCTTTGGCAGCGTGCCGGTTGGGGGTTATTATTGGCGCCAAGGAACTGATTCAATATGTGAGACATGCAAAGCTTACCTTTGATGCGAACTCCATAGCCTTGTTGTTTGCTGAACGGATTTTGGATTATCCTGAGATTGAACAGAGGTTGATTGCAGAGGAAAAAGAGGGCAAGGAATATATTTTAGGAGAGCTGCAGCAGCGCGGTTATGAGTGTCGTGATTGCAGAGGGAATTTTATCTTTATAAAAACCAGGAAAAGCTCAGAGACAGTTACTAAAGAACTTGAGGATAAACATAAGCTTTTGGTAAAAAGCTATTCCAATGAGTTGTTGAGGCCTTATATTCGGGTAAGCGTAGGTTCTAAGAGAGCAATGGAAAGATTTTTGGATATTTATCTTGAGGTAGATTCATGATGTGAGAAATATGTCTGCGCATGACAACCGTAGATGCATTAGTTGTTTATCGTGTGTTTTTGCAATGGTAGTTAGGAGGAGTGCCTCATGAAGGCAATTATTATGGCGGCTGGTATTGGCAGCCGTATCAGTAGGAACATTGATCGTCCCAAGAGCCTGCTGGAGATCGAGGGAAAAAGCATTTTGCGCCGTACGATTGAGATGTTATTGGCAAATGATATTGAGCCTGCTGTTATCGGCGGTTATATGCATGAGCAGATTGAGGAAAATCTGGCAGGCCTCGATGTGAAGCTGTATTACAATCCTTTTTATCGCGTTACCAACAGTCTTGGTTCGTTGTGGTTTGCCAGGGATTTTATGGATGATGTTGATGGCTTGCTTTTGGCTAATGCGGATGTTTTCTGGGAGCAGGAGCTTTTGGATATGATTTTGGCAGAGGATAAGGACGCAGTTATGCTGGCTGATTCCTCTGCTGTGCGATTGGCGGAGGGGGATTATTTTTTTGGCTGCCAGGATAATAAGATTGTCAAGTATGGCAAGGAACTGGCGGAGAGTATCCGTACTCATGAATATGTGGGTGTGGCAAAGCTGAAGACGGAATTTTTGCCAACCTTCAAGAATATGATGTACAAGATGATAGAGGATGAGAAATATTCCGGCTGGTGGGAAAATATTTTGTATGCTCTTAGCGCAGATCATGATGTTTATGTAAGGGATGTAGACGGCATTTTTTGGGCAGAGGTGGATTTTATTGAGGATTACGAGCGTATCATGGACTATGTCTGGAGCAAGAAGGGCTTGACCAAGGGGATTGAGCAGCTGACCAGGAATATGATGCGTGAGGGTTGCTCGCTGGATTTGATTGCCCGTGTTACTGGCTTATCCGAAGAAAAACTGCGCATGTTGCAATAGTGATTTTACAGGTATTGTATTCCGGAAGCTATGTGATTGCGAGCATGGCTTCCGGCAATTTTTTCATTTTTGGCACAGCAAAAAAGCCCGAAGCTTTCACTTCGGGCTGTCATTAGCTGGTGACGCGTAAGGGATTCGAACCCTTGAAGCCGCCGTGAGAGGGCGGAGTCTTAACCACTTGACCAACGCGCCAATAACATAGCTTATTATACATCAGGGCAAAATATATTGCAAGCTTTTTTTGCTTATTTTAGCATATTTTCCAAAATAATTTCCACGTTGTCTGTATCGTACTCGATTTGCGCCGACCAGAGGCGCAGGGATTCCGGCAAATCACCTGTTACAGCTGCTGCCAGATAAATAAAGGTTGTGTTCATTTTTGCATAATCAGCCAGATGGTCAAAATGCCACCGGCGCAGCCGTGGCAGCCTGCGATAGAGGATGTACTGGCAGATGCGGTCATAGGCTTGCTGCTGGTCATGAGGCCATGTTTCCAGCGGGGGCAGGGTTAGTTTGCCTGCTGTCGCCTCCTGCCTGATTTTGGCCAAAAGCTGGCACCAGCTGTCATTGATGGGCTCTGTAAGTTCCATAATTCTGAGGATTTGCGATACTGTCAGGGATGATGTGGCGTGAAGGATACTCATGGCCTGGCTGGCACAATCTCTCGGCAGATATTTTGCGATATCAGTCATTTTCAGCAGTTCAAAAAAGTCCATTGTTTCATCTGTGCCTTCTATGCAAAAACGCAGAGGTGTATCGCGTTCCAGCAGCAGTTCGCAGGTTTTTTCGCAGCAGAGGCCCAGACCTGCCAGTTCCAGTTCATCCGTATAGACGAAGAAGCGCGGGTGCATGGCGCAGACCTTGCAAAGTTTTTTAGGACCCAAAGTCCGAATAATCTGGCACAGGCCATCGTCTTGCAGTAAAGGGCAACGGTCATCATCGGTGAGCTGGAAGATAAATATGCCGTCCCGGATTATGATGGACTGGCGTATTTTGTCACCAATTTCGCCTTTTATTTTTTCATAGCGGTAGAGCGTAGGCTCGTCAATGCCTATCTCCCAGCCCTGACAGCAGGTGTGCTGGCAACTGCCTGCCTTGCAGGAGAATTGGTCATAAAAGTCAGGTACGATGGTTATCATGAATTAGCACCTCGCTGTCATAAAATAAACAAAAAACTCCACAGCATACAGCATGCCATGAAGCTCGGATTTCAATATGGAGCGGGCGAGGGGAATCGAACCCCCCTCTAAAGCTTGGGAAGCTTGCATTCTACCAATGAACTACGCCCGCATTTCAGCAACGTGTATATTCTAGCATGTTTGAAGAAAGTTTTCAAGTAAAAGCTATAAAAATTTCCCATAAGTGATAATTTCTTTCTATCCTGGCAATAAATTTGCCTGAAAATGAATTAGTCAATGGAAGCCACAAAAATTCCGAGCCAATAAGCCAATAAAAAATTGCGGTTCAGCCCATCATATGCTTGAACCGCAATTTTTTTATCAGCAAATCATCATATTACTATAATGCGCCAGAAATTATACAGTAACCTTCTTTGGCTTTCGCAAAGTGGAAATACCCTCGATAACCAAAATGACCGCCAGGATGGTCAGCAGGCCGCCGATGACAACCTGTGCATAAGGACCCCAGTCAGCGCCACCGGCAGCGATGACGTTCAGCTGGTTCTTGACAATAATCAGCAGGGAGCTGATGGTAACAACGGTCATGAATGCCATAGGCAGCAGGAACATCTTGTTGTTCTTGCCTGCGTTGCCCAGCCAGGTGCAGATAGCCAGAAGTCCCAGGCCTGCCAGCAGCTGGTTGGCGGCACCGAAGATGCCCCAGATTTTCTGGAAGCCGTTCATGCCCAGGGCGATGCCCAGCACAACGGTAATCAGAGTAGCCACATAAGGATTTACCAGGATTTTCTTCCAGCCATCCTTGATATCATCCACGGTCTGGCCAGGCTCCAGCCACAGCTCCTGGAACATGAAGCGGCCCACGCGGGTTGCCGTATCCAGGGAGGTAAGGCAGAAAGCGGAATAGGTCAGCACCAGCAGGGTGTAGAGGATGTGCTCAATGCCACCCAGCCCCGGAATGGTAGCAGCCATAGAAGCGATACCGCCGGCAAAGATATCCGTCACGCCCTTGGTATGGCCTGTCTCGCGGGCATAGGCAATAGCGCAGATAGTCAGGATGGCCAGCACGCACTCCAGCAGCATGGAGCCGTAGGCGATAGGCCGGGCATCGGATTCCTTATCCAGCTGCTTGGAAGTGGTGCCGGAGGAAACCAGGGAATGGAAACCGGAGATGGCACCGCAGGCAACAGTGGTAAAGAGGATAGGGAACAGGTACTGCATGCCGTTCTTGGTCTCTACAGCAAAGCCTGTGAAGGCCGGGAACAGCTCAGGATTGATATCCGGATGTGCGCCCACTACGCCGATAAAGGCAATAAACAGCATGGCGTAGAGCAGGAAAGAGCTGAGATAATCACGAGGCTGCAGCAAAATCCATACTGGAGTTACAGAAGCGATGGCGATATACAAGCCCACCACGTACATCCAGGTCTGGGTGGACAGGTAAATCGGATGCCAGTTCATGCCCACAGCCAGGCAGAAGATGATGGCCGCGATGCCGAAGACAGTGGTCACTGCCATTGAGGTGTGCCGCTGATAGACAAAAAAGCCAAAAAGAACAGCAACGGCAATGAACAGCAGGGAAACCATGGCCACGGAGGCCTGGGTGGAGCTGGCAGCCACATCTACCACGCCGTCCTTGACAACGGCGCCGAAGGTGCTGGCTACGATGGCGCCAAAGGCGGCCACAACCAGAATAATGGTCAGGTAAGTAAATACGGTAAATAATACCTTGGCACGGCGGCTCATGTTTACATCAATAATCTCGCCGATGGACTGTCCCTTGTGGCGGATGGAAGCAACCAGTGCGCCAAAGTCATGGACGCCGCCGAAGAAGATGCCGCCGATCAATACCCACAGGGCAACAGGCACCCAGCCGAAAATAGAAGCGGCAATAGGGCCGGTAATAGGGCCTGCACCGGCGATGGAGGAAAAATGGTGCCCCATCAGCACAGGTGCCTTGGCAGGAACGTAGTCCATGCCGTCAGTCATAGTGTGTGCAGGGGTTGGCGTACTGTTGGTTTCGTCAACGCCCCACTGTTTGCAGAGCCAGCGGCCATAAAAGGTATAACCGCAGGCAAGAATTGCTGTACATATCAATAAAAGTACCAGCGTATTCATGTAGGATACCCCCTTCAAGAAAATAATATTCTTTTCAGATTTTTCTCCATACATCTGCCGGCCTTGTTGGTGGCAACGGCCTGGTCAGCTGCCTGGCAGACAGCCAGCCGCACATCCATCCAGCCATGAAAGGAAAAAAGAAAGGTCTTGTGCACACTGCATTTTTGCAGCATCCTGAGGGCATCAGGCTCGCAGGAGTCGCAGACAAAGACGGGCGTTATGTAGGTGTACATGTGCCCGGAGCCGATATGCGCCAGCTTCATGCCCGCCTCACGGGCTTCAGCCAGATGTTTTTCAAAAAGCTCCCTGGTCAGCACAGGCATCTCATACAGGAAAATAAATTCCTCGCCCTTGGCAGTCCACAGGTTGACCTTGCGGGAAACAACGTATTTTTCGGCAGCCTCATAATATTCGCAAAGAGCCTTCAGAGGCAGCTTCGCATCATCATAAATCGTAATGTTATAATACCTTTGGTAGCTATCTAAAAGACGGCTTGTTATTTCTTCGCGGCTACAAGACATACTGAAAAAACGTCCCTCCTCATCTGAAAGTTTTTTGATTATAACATACTTATTAAAAAGTGTAAAGGGAATAAGAGAGGAAAAATAAAGTGTCTTTAAAAATCGCTTTTTGTTTTTTGACAGTGGATAATATCTGGCGAATAATATTTATGTGCATACACAGTGCATAAAAATAGAGAAAAAATAATACATGCCCTTAATAACAGGCAAGAAAATTGTTAATATGTCATCTGTCTGTTGAAATAGTCTGCCAAATTGGGTATAATGTAGAGACTATGTGTTAGTGATTTCCATAGAATATACAAAGAATAGGCGTAGAATATACGTTGAAATTTCTTATAGGGGGAGGAATTTCCTTGCTGATGAATGGAGCGCAGGCTGTATTGGAAAGCCTGAAACGAGAAAATGTCGAGGTAATATTTGGTTATCCGGGTGGTGCGGTGCTGGATTTGTATGATGCACTTTACAAGACGAAGTATCCCCACATCCTGACCCGGCACGAGCAGGGTGCTGTCCATGCAGCTGACGGCTATGCCAGGGCCACCGGCAAGGTGGGTGTCTGCTTTGCCACATCAGGGCCGGGGGCTACCAACCTGATTACCGGCATAGCCACCGCCAACATGGATTCTATTCCGCTGGTCTGCTTTACCGGTCAGGTGACCAATCCGCTGATTGGCAAGGATTCCTTTCAGGAGGCGGATATTGTAGGCATCACCACGCCTATCACCAAGCACAATTATCTGGTGAAAAAGGCGGCGGACCTGCCGCGGGTAATCAGGGAAGCGTTTTTCATTGCTTCTACCGGCCGTCCGGGCCCTGTGGTGATTGATATTGCCAAGGATGTATTTACCACGGAAATTGATTATGAATATCCTGAAAAAGTGCATCTGCCAGGCTATAGCGGTGATTTTACCGGGGATGAGAGCCAGCTGGCAGATGTGATGGAGGTGCTGGGAGAGGCAAAGAAGCCGTTGTTTTTCATCGGTGGCGGACTTACCCTTTCCAATCAGGCGGCATTGTTCCGGGAGATTGTTGATAAAACCCATATTCCTGTGGTCAGCTCCCTGATGGGGCTGGGGTGCATACCTTCTGCCCAGAAGGGCTTTTTGGGCATGGTGGGCATGCACGGCTCTTATGCTGCCAATATGGCGGTGCAGGAGTGTGACCTGCTGATTGGCATCGGCGTGCGCTTTGATGACCGGGTTATCGGCAAGGTGGCTGCCTTTGCGCCAGAGGCAAAGATTGTGCACTTTGAGGTGGACAAGGCGGAAATCAACAAGAACGTGGTGGCTGATTTCCCTGTGGTGGGGGATTTGCGCTGGTCCCTGCCGATATTTGCCCGTCTCCTGCAGGAGTCTGCCGTGGATTACAAGGGCAGTTATGATGCATGGCGCAGCCATGTCATTGAGATGAATGACAAGTATCCTTTTGCGTACAAGACTCATGACAACTACATCATGCCACAGGAACTGATTGAGAAGGTCAGCCAGCTGGTGGATGATGATACCGTGATTGTTACCGATGTAGGCCAGCATCAGATGTGGGCAGCCCAGTTCTTCAACAGCCGCAAGCCACGCCAGTTCCTGACCTCCGGCGGACTGGGCACTATGGGCTACGGCCTGCCTGCCGCCCTGGGGGCAAAGCTTGGCCAGCCTGACAAGAAGGTGGTGCTCTTTACCGGTGATGGCAGCATCATGATGAACTGCCAGGAGATGTCCACTGCCGCTGACAACAATATCGATGTGAAGGTGGTTCTCCTGCACAACCGGGTGCTGGGCATGGTAACCCAGTGGCAGCGCATGTTCTACGGCAAGCGGTATTCCCAGACATTGCTGGGGGGCAAGACTGATTTTGTGAAGCTGGCGGAGGCTATGGGCATGGCTGCCTGCCGGATTGAGAAGCCGGAGGATTTGGAGCCGATGCTGAAGGAAGCCCTTAGTGCAGAGGGGCCGATGCTGATTGATGTGATGCTGCCGGGCAACGAGGATGTGCTGCCGATGGTAGCGCCAGGAGCCTGCCTCAGTGATATGGTTTTGGGAGGGGAAAAGGAATGAAAAAGTATATTTTAGCTGTGCTGGTAGACAATAAGCCAGGCGTTCTCACCCATGTGTCCGGCCTCATCAGCCGCCGTGCCTTCAACATCGAGAGCATTTCGGCCGGCTATACGGAGGAACGGGATGTTACCCGCATCAACATCGAGGTTTCCGTGGAGGATGACCGGGAGCTGGAGCAGGTGGTGCACCAGCTGGGCAAGCTGATTGATGTTATCAAGATTGTCAACCTGGGACAGGTGGACTCCATCGTCCGGGAGCTGGTACTGCTGAAGGTAAAGGCTCAGAAGGAAACTTTGGGAGATATCCGCAACATCGTGGATATTTTCCGGGGCAAGATTGTGGATGTGAGCCCGGAGAACGTGGTGATTGAGCTGACCGGCTCCCGTAGCAAGATCGAGGCCATCTGCGAGATGCTGGCGGAGTTCCAGATTATTGAGATTGCCAGAACCGGTGCCATCGCCCTTTCCCGTGGCCCTGTGCCTGTGAAAAATATGTAAGAATGTGGTTGACATTTTTGCCATAAATGATATACTGTTAGTAACGGATAATTATTATCCATTAAAGAGAGTGTGTATTTTTTAGGTGTGTATTTATTAATAGGAGGTATCTGTTATGGATTTAAAGGGTTCAAAGACTT
>JBJDWY010000166.1:13061-23357 GCA_051866255.1 Anaerovibrio sp.
GTGTGTATTTATTAATAGGAGGTATCTGTTATGGATTTAAAGGGTTCAAAGACTTTGGAAAACTTGAAGGCTGCTTTTGCTGGTGAGTCCCAGGCTCATACCAAGTATCAGTATTTCGCTTCCCAGGCAAAGAAGGACGGCTATGTTCAGATTCAGAACATCTTCCTGGAGACTTCCAAGAACGAGAAGGAGCATGCCAAGATCTGGTACAAGCTCATCAATGACGGCGTAGGCAAGACTGCTGACAACCTGAAGGCTGCCGCTGCTGGTGAGAACGAGGAGTGGACCTCCATGTATCCTGAGTTTGCCAAGGTTGCCCGTGAGGAAGGCTTTGACAAGATTGCTGAGCTGTTTGATGCCGTTGGTGCTATTGAGAAGGAGCATGAGGAGCGTTACAAGCTGCTGCTGATCAACGTTGAGCAGGACAAGGTATTCAAGGCTAACGAGAAGGTTATCTGGCAGTGCTCCAACTGCGGCTATGTATGCACCGGCGAGGCTGCTCCTGAGGAGTGCCCTGTATGCGCTCATCCGCAGGCACATTTCGTAGTATTGGACGAGACTTACAAGCGTTAAGATAATTTGCCTGCAAGGGTGGCTGCACGGAGTTGGGCAGTCAGCCTGCAGTGGTTTTGCATCGAAAAATCCTCTGTTTTTCTGCGGAAAAATAGAGGATTTTTTCTATTATGATAGAATATCTATATATAGTGTATACCAAATAATTTTTTGAGGTGAAGTATGGAAAGGAAAGAATATAGTGCGGGGGCTGTGAAGCTTTCCTTGTGGTTTTTGGAGTTTCGTCAGATGATAGAATTGCTGTCCGAGGGCAGGTCACTGGCAGAAATCAAGGCACTGAATGAAGCTGAGAATATCTTTGGCATCAGTACCCCTGCCAGGAGAAAGCAGGTATTTGCCACCCTGTCCGGGCGGCTGGGGGCACTGGGGGAGGGCATCTATCCCGTCTTTATGTCCTGCGACCTGGCCAATCAGAAGCTTATTTGCCTGGCAGCCTTTATGGCTCACGATACCCTTTTCTTTGACTTTGTGTATGAGGTGATCCGCATCAAGCTGATGACCGGGGAAAATCAGTATACGGATAGTGATTTGCGGGCCTTTTTCAATGCCAAGCAGATGCAGAGCGCAAGAGCGGCCCAATGGACTGAGGCTACCTTTGACCGGCTGGGCAAAACCTACAAAAACGCCCTGGCAGCCTCCGGCCTGACGGATAAGGGCGCAGGGGCCAGGCGTATTTTTCCGCCTTTTGTGGATGAAAGGCTGGCTGCCTGGCTCAAGGCAAATGGATTTATGCCGATTTTGGCGGCGATTACCGGGGTGTAAGCTATGAATAGAAATACAATGCTACGAAATGATGATTATGCCAAAACCCTTCGGCGGCTGGGGGAGCTGAAGGAAAAAATCAACGCCCCGGAGTTTATTTCCAGCAAGCGGAAGGCCAATGAGGTCAACAGCTGGGTATTTGACTATCCGCCGGAGCAGGAGCTGACAGTGCGGGAGTACATCGGGGAGCTGGCAGCCAAAAATAACAAGTACAACGACAGCTTTCAGATTTACACCTATGATTTATATGATATTATCATAGATTTTCTGGAATCTGAGGAATTTATCGGCCAGTGTGATAAATATGAGCAGGGCTACGGCATAGGGCAGGTGGCCAGCTCCATCAAGACAGTCACCAGGGTAAATATGGAGGAAAACCTGTTTACGGAGCATATCAGGGCCCACACGCCGCCGGAAAAGGCAGTGGTATTCCTGACGGGGGTGGGCAAATGCTATCCTATGCTGCAGGCCAATGAAGTTTTTAATAAAATTCAGTACAATATGCCTGCTGCCTACAACAAGGTTCCCATGATTGTTTTTTATCCGGGCACCTATACGGAGCAGGAGCTTATCTTATTCAATAAAATACATGAAGCCAACTACTACAGGGCATTCCGCATTGTGAGGGATTAATCAGGTGCACCAGGTGCATCATGTGTATCATGTGCATTATGTAAATCAGGGGAAAAAGGAGCCGATACTATGATTATCAACGATATGTTCAAGAAAAGCATAGACAGAGAATACGAGGGCGTCATCAAGGTAGGTCAGCACGAAAATGAAAACCTGCAGCAGGAGCTGGAGGAATATGTTGTTACCGAGGAGCTGGCAGCCCACTTCAAGACCTTTTTTAGCGCCTATGAAAAGGGCATTGACGGCACTACCGGCAAGATGGGGGTATGGATATCCGGCTTCTTCGGCAGTGGTAAATCCCACTTCCTCAAGATGCTGTCTTTTTTGATTGAAAATAAGCTGGTGGCAGGCAGGACAGCCCAGGAATATTTCTTTGCGGACAGGAAAATAACCGACGAGGCCACGATTGCCAGGATGAAGAAAGCCGCCGGTGTCAGCACCGATGCCATCCTCTTTAATATTGACTCCAAGAGCGACACCCAGAACAAGCGCCATAAGGACGGCATTGTGATGGTATTCCTGAAGGTGTTCAATGAGATGAGGGGGCTGGCCTCCAACCCTTATATTGCCGATATTGAGCAGGAGCTGATTGATAGTGGCAAGTATGAAGCCTTCAAGGCAAAATATCAGGAGCTGAACAAAAAGCACGAGTCCTGGGAAGCCTCCCGGCATACCTTTGACTTCCGCATTGACATCATCGTGGAGGCCCTGGCGGCAGTGGGAGCCCAGAGCCGGGAAACAGCCAGAACCCTGTGCGATAGGGCAGCTACCGGCACTTATACCATCAGCATCGAGGATTTCGCCCGGCGTGTCAGGGACTACATCCAGTCCCGGGGGGACAACCATCATGTGGTATTTCTGGTGGATGAGATTGGCCAGTACATCGGCGGCAACACGGACTTGATGCTGAACCTGCAGACCGTGGTGGAGGATTTGGGCACGGCCTGCCAGGGCAAGGCATGGGTGGCAGTTACCTCCCAGGAGGATATCGACAGCATCACCCAGGTCAAGGGGGAGGATTTTTCCAAGATTCAGGGGCGTTTTGACACCCGGCTGGCTCTGTCCTCCGCCAACGCTGACGAGGTCATCAAGAAAAGGATTTTGGCAAAGACCGATGTGGCCGCTGATACCCTGCGGGTGGAATACAGCCAGAAGGAAACAGCCATCAAAAATCTGATTACCTTCAGCGGCACTGCCCTGAAAAAGGTCTATGCCGATACGGAGGATTTTGTCAGCGTATATCCTTTTGTCACTTATCAGTTCAATTTGCTGGGGGATGTGCTGACCTCCATCCGTACCTTTGGGGCGTCCGGCAAGCACCTCTCCGAGGGGGAGCGTTCCCTGCTGGCCATGTTCAAGGAAGCTGCCATTGATTATAAGGATAGCGAAGAAGGCACCCTCATCCCCCTGTCAGCTTTTTACAATGCCATGGAAAATTTCCTGGACCACAGCCACAGAAGCGTTATCAGCAAGGCTTATGACAACGAGCATCTCAACCCCGGCCACAAGAAGCAGGGGGTGTTTGTCATTGATGTGCTGAAGGTGCTTTTCATGCTGAAATACATCAAGAACTATCAGGCGGATGTGGATACCCTGGTGAGCCTCATGGTAGCCAATGTGAATGATGACAGGGTGGAAATCAAGGGGCGGATTGAGGCTGCCCTCAGAAAGCTGAAGGAGGAAGACCTCATCCAGCAGAATGGCAGCGTGTATGTCTTCCTAACGGATGAGGAGCAGGACATCAACAAGATGATCAACAAGCAGGTGGTGGAGCCGGGTGAGATTGTGAAAGAAGTGGGCAACCTGATTTTCAACACGGTGCTGACCACCAAGAACTACAAATATCCCAAGTTCAGCAACAGATACACCTTTCCTTTTGCCGCCTTCGTGGACGAGCAGAGCCTGAATGCCAATACCAATAGTGCCTTGTCCGTGGTGGTGCTGACCAATTACAGTGACTGCGACCGCAGCGAGGCAGGGCTTGGTATGCTGTCCCTGCAGAAAGATGCCATTATTGTTTCCTTGCCGGATGACATCAGCTTCATGGAAGAAATCTCCGCTGCCAAGAAAATCAACCATTTCTTCCAATACGATGCCAGTGCCAAGTCCCTGGTCAACTATGATGAAATCCGCTCCCGCAAGAGCAGGGAAATGCGTGAGCACAATGAGCGGGCCAAGGTCTACCTGCTGGAGGCATTGAAGGAAGCGGATATCTTCATCAACGGCAGCAAGGCTGCGATAAAGGAGAAGGACTTTGCCCGGCGGATTGAGGACGCCCTGTACAGGCAGGTAGAAATCAAGTACAGCAAGCTGAGCTATATGGATACCCCCATGAATGATGTGGCGGTGAAAAAGGCCCTGACCAGCCAGGCAGGTACGCTGCTGGACGGCAATTCCGAGGCAAATGCCAATGCCCTGCAGGAAGTGCTGCGGTATATTGCCACCCAGAGCCAGGGATATGCCAAGGTTTCCCTCAAGTCTGTCAAGGATTATTTCAAGGCAGTGCCTTATGGCTTTGTGGATGATGATATCCACTATCTGGTGGCGCGGCTGTTCAAGAAAGGGGAGCTTTCCTTCTTCCTCAACGGGGAGGCCGTGACAGTCCACAGCCATAACGCTGATGATTTGTACAATTATATTGTCAAGAAGCAGTATGTGGAAAAGCTGATGCTTGAGCGCAAGGAGCGCATTAGCGACAGTGACAAGAAGAAGCTGCGCAGCCTGCTGAAAGATGTATTTGACCAGACCAACAACTCCGAGGATGAAGACCTTTTGATGCAGGAGTTTCAGGAGGCCTGCGACAGCAGGAGCCGCAAGCTGTCAGAAATCATGCAGAATTATGGCCAGCAGCCCAATAGCTATCCGGGATATGCCATCGTCAGGGATTTTCGGGATGTTTTGCTGGGGCTGAAAGACATCAGGGTGGTAAAGAAATTTTATGAGACAACAATAAAAAAGACAGATGAATTGCTGGACTTTGCCGAGGATATGGAGCAGGTGACGCGGTTCTTTGGCAGCAATCAGCAGAAGCTTTTTGATGATGGCAAAAACCGGGCCAAAATCTTTGCGGACAACCAGACTTATATTACTGATGATGAGGTCAGGGAAATTGCCGAGGCCATCAGCCGTATCTGCACCATGCCGAAGCCATATACCAAAATCAAGGAACTGCCGGAGCTGACCGACAGGTTCGATGACAAGTATCTGGCGATTCTGGCGCACCATACTGCCGCGGCCCGGGAGAAGATTGCCAGCTTCCAAAAGCAGGTCATGGAGGAGCTGGCAGGCAAGCCCTACAAGGTACAATATCAGGATAAATATCACAAGGCCTTTGAGGTTATTGCCGACAAGGCAGAGCAAAGCAACAGCATCTTCAAGGTAATTGCCTGTGGTGAGGAAGCCAGCTTTCAGGCAGAACGCTTCCTGAACGATATGTCAGCTATGGATGCAGCCCTGGCAGCAGCACAGGAGGCAAAAAAGCAGCCGGTGCAGCTGGAAGGTGGCAAGACCACTGGGCCGTCCGGCCAGCCGTCACCGGCTCCTGCCCCGGCTGTGCCACGGCTGACCTACCACAATATCTACCTGAGCAACGTGATGCATGCCAAAAAGTACAAGCTGGCCAAGGAAGAAGATGTGGATGCCATGGTGGAGGATTTGCGCCGGGAGCTGAAAAAGCTCATCACCGAGAATATTGTGTATCATGTAACGCTGTAACTCTGCACATTATCCCCGTTGCATCTTTTTGAATATATAGAATGGAGAATTTGGATGAATAAGACCGCCATAAAGAATTTTGCTATCTGGGCACGGAACAAGCTGCTGGCTGATATTAAATCAAAGGCCATGCTGGCCGGTATCACCGAGGCAGGGATTGCAGAAAAAATGCCTATTTCTACCCAGGATATGGAGTTTTATGATATTGGCACCAAGAAGCCTGTTGCCATCAGCGGCAGGGCTATCCGCCAGCGCCGGGAGCTGGTGAAGGTGCTGCAGAAAAGGGCGCAGTCTGGTGATTATCAGACAGCATTTCAAAGCGTAATTGAGGAGGTTGCCTACACCTGGTTCAACCGCCTCATTGCCCTGCGCTTTATGGAGGTCAACGGCTACCTGTACGATGATATGCGGATTCTGTCCTCCGTCAGCCCCGGCAAGGTGGAGCCGGATGCAGTCACCAATCCCTTTGACTGGAATTTGGAGTTTTCCGAGGCGGAGCGCACTGCCATCTTACATTATCAGGCTGAGAACAGGATTGATGACCTGTTCCGGCTTCTGTTCATTGCGGAGTGCAACGCCCTCAATGAGTCTTTGCCTTATCTGTTTGAAAAGACCGCTGACTATACCGAGTTTTTGCTGACCATTTCCGTGACGGATATTGATGGGGTGGTCTACAAGCTGGTGCATGATATACCAGAGGAAGATTTCAATGTGGAGCTGGGGGGCCAGGTGGAGATTATCGGCTGGCTGTACCAGTATTACAACACCGAGCCAAAGGACAAGGTATTTGCTGACCTGAAAAAGAATATCAAGGTGACAAAAGAAAAAATCCCTGCGGCCACCCAGCTCTTTACCCCTGACTGGATTGTGCGCTACATGGTGGAAAATTCCTTGGGAAGGCTGTGGCTGGAAGGCCATCCTGATACCATGTTGCAGGATTCGTGGAAATATTATCTGCCGGAGGCACCCCAGGAGCCGGAGGTGGCGGCACAGCTGGCTGCACTGCGGAAGGAGCGCAAGGCACTGAATCCAGAGAATATAACCATTATAGACCCTTGCATGGGCAGCGGCCATATTTTGGTGTACGCCTTTGAGGTGCTGATGGATATTTATCGCTCCCAGGGTTATACGGACAGGGAAGCGGCACAGCTCATCATCACAAATAATCTATACGGCCTTGATATTGACCAGCGGGCTTTCCAGCTGGCTTATTTTGCTGTCATGATGTGCGGACGGAAATATGACAGGCGCATCCTCACCAGAGGGCTGGAGCCTAACCTTTGTGCTATACAGGAAAGTAATTACATCGGTGGTGCATATCCATTTGAAATGGGAGATTTTCTATTGGATAAAACACATCAAGAAACATTGAATTATTTGTTGGATGTTTTTATTGATGCCAAAGAATACGGTTCGCTAATTAATTTGGAAGACCGTGATTATAAAGGTTTGTTTGAGGCTTGGAATGGTACAGCAGCTGCAACATTGAGAGATGTCAATATGTCATTATGGTATTCAGCTATAGAAGAAGATGTTCCGCCACTCATAAGGCAAGCTTTAATAATGGCACAGAAATATGATGTGGTGGTGACTAATCCGCCTTATATGGGGATGAGTAATTGGAATAGTAAATTAGTACGATTTATAAAAAATAACTATCCGCAATGTAAAGGCGATTTGTTTGCACTTTTTATTGATAAATGTTTAAGAATGTGTAAAACGTATTTAGGTATGATGACTTCTTATACATGGCTAGTTCTTGCAAGTTATGAGTTTTTGAGAGATATTGTATTGGAAAATTCGCATGTACAATCTTTGGTACAGCCCGAATATCATGCTCTATTTGCGGAAGCTAATGTTCCTATTTGTGCGTTTGTTCTTGGTAAGAAAGGGTTAGATTATAAAGGGGAATATATACGCTTAGAAGATTTTCCAGGTGCAGATATTCAAGCTGAAAAATATTTGGAAGCGGTCAATAATCCAACGTGTAAGTATAGATACTCTGTTCACCAAAAGATTTTCGATAAAGTACCACGTCGTTTGATTGATTATTGGGTAAGTGAACAAAATTTATCAGCATATACAAAATATCCTGCACTAAATGTTTTATCTGATGTAAAAAAAGGCTTGAGTACAGCTAATGATGAAAAATATTTACGATTGTGGCATGAGATAGATATTGATAAATTTGGAAAGTCTAAGAATTGTGTTGCTAAGTGGTATAAAACTACTAAAGGTGGAGAGTTTAGACGATGGTATGGTAATGATAATTATGTAATAAATTGGGAGAATAATGGTAAAGATATTCATGGTTTTAGTAAAGCTGTTGTGAGAAATGAAAAATTTTATTTTAAAGAAGGTTTTACATGGACATATATTACTAAGTACAAAATAAATGTAAGGTATATTAACAATTCAATTTTAACTGCTGCTGGACCAGGGATTTTTATAAAGAATAGTTCTTACTTGCACTATATTTTAGGTTTGTTAAATAGTAAAGTTGCACAATTATATGCAGATAATATAGGTGGGGGAACCATGACTTATGAGGTTGGAGAAGTAGCTACTATTCCTGTTTTTACATGTGAAATTAATGGAGACAAAATTAGTAATATTTCTAAATCTAACATAAGAATTTCAAAGGATGATTGGACTTCAATGGAGTTGTCTATGGATTTTAAGTGCAACCCACTACATGCCGCATATCATCTGGGCAAGCCAATAATTATCCGTAATGCTGAGGACGATTCCCTGCTTATAAGTAACGCAGGAGATGGCAACTCAGGTGCTAAAGAGGACAAAACATTATCCCAGTGCTATGAGGAATATAAAGCCTGCACCAATGAAATGTTTGCCCTGCTGAAAGCCAATGAGGAAGAATTAAATCGCATTTTCATTGAAATTTACGGCTTGCAGGAAGAACTGACACCGGAGGTAGCGGATAAGGATGTTACCATAGCCAGCATATTCGACAGCAAAGAAGATATTCCTGACTCCTACAAGGGCAACAATTATGTCCTCACCAAGGAAGATGTGGTGAAGAACCTGATTTCCTATGCTGTAGGCTGCCTGTTTGGCAGGTACAGCCTGAAAAAGCCGGGACTGATTTATGCCGGTGGTGACTGGGGGGCGATTGCGGCAGAGAACTGGTCTGAGGAAGAATTTGCTCGTGGTATTCCTGATAACGACAATGTACTGCCGATTACCGATGAGGCATACTTTGAGGATGATATTGCAGGCAGGTTTGTGCGCTGGCTGGCAGATGCCTTCGGCACGGCACATTTAGAAGAAAACTTGAACTTCATTGCCGCTGCCCTCAGCGTAAAGGGAGCAAACAGCAGGGATATTATCCGCAACTACTTCCTGACGGGCTTCTACAAGGACCATGTGCAGAAATATCAGAAGCGTCCTATCTATTGGCTGTACGACAGCGGCAAGGCAAACGGCTTCAAGGCACTGGTCTATATGCACCGCTACGATGCCGATACCACCGGCAGGGTGCGCATGGATTACCTGCACAGAATGGAGCAGACCTATGGTGACGAGATAAACCGCCTCACCGGGGATATTAGTGAGGCGGCGGACAACCGGGAAAAGGCAAGGCTGCAAAAACGCCTGCTGAAGCTTCAGAAGCAGGCCAAGGAATGTCAGGATTATGATGAACTGATAGGGCATCTTGCCCTGGAGCGGATAGTCATAGACCTGGACGATGGCGTAAAGGCAAACTACGAAAAGGTACAGACTGACCGCAACGGCAAAAAATATCAGATATTGGGCAAGATATAATTTTCAGGCACCTCATAAGCAGCTTAACGCTGTTCATGGGGTGCTTTCTCTTGAGATTTTGTGTACTTTTGTGCTGATTTTGATTATAATATAGGCATAGGGAATACAAAAGAAATGGGGGCGTGATAGGATTGGAACAGGAAGGAAAACTGAAATTTTTGTTTTTGGTGAAAAGCCTTGGAAAAAGCCAAGGTGTCTGTATGATGTGATTGATGTACCTGACAAGCTGAAACCATTTGTCAATGATTTTAAGCTGAACATTATTGATGTGCCGCGGCTGACTCCTGAGCAGGTAAAACGTTACAAGGGAGATTTTCAGATAATTGCTGATTATTTCGTTCAGCGTACCAGTGGCAAGGAATATGTTCCGCCCAATAAACCTATTCAGCATGTAGACAGCATGTTAAAGCTTATGTCAGTGCTGACGCGGGATAAGCGTTATTATGACTGCCTGAAGGACGATTCAGCTGCAAAGGAGGGAATGAATATGTGCGAGGTACTAGATAGAATAGTAGCACAAGGGGAAGCACGTGGTGAAGCACGTGGTGAGGCGCGTGGTGAAATCCTCGGAACTCAAAGAACGTTAGTTAGCTTGGTGAAAAAGAATTTGCTGTCCCTACGCGATGCGGCAGCAGAAGCAGGTATGAGCGAGGACGCTTTTAAAAAAATGGCTAGTGCTATGTAAATTTCAGTTTGTCGTAGTGCTGGTTTGTTACTTCGTGCATATACTGAATGAAATAGTTTGGTAGTTCGTGGACTCTGTTCAGACATTATTAAAAGGACAGGTAGCGGCAGTACCCATAGAAAACTCGCTCTCGCTCTTAGCAC
>JBJDWY010000167.1:0-23116 GCA_051866255.1 Anaerovibrio sp.
TGAACAGAGTCCACGAACTACCAAACTATTTCATTCAGTATATGCACGAAGTAACGAACAACCACTACGACAAACTGAAATTTTTATAAAATTCTATTCATATGCTGCCATAATAGTATATAATATAAAGCAAGTATAATTTTTATGGGGATTAGGGCTGTGTTATGAGTAACAATAAAAATGCTTTTAGGAGAAGTGTTCTTTTTGCTGGCAATAGGGGGGCCTTTGGGGAGAGCTTGAAGGCGAAGCTGCAAAAGGAAGGCTGGGATGTAGTTGGTGCAGGAGAGGACAGCTTCAAGCTGTACAATCCTCAGATTGTGGTTTATTTTGCCGGCAGGGATTGCGGGCAGGACATGCTGCAGGTTCTATATGCTGCCAGGCAGTACAAGGCAGGGCGGTTTTTGTATGTGACCAGTGCCGGGGCGCGGCAGGCATACTCTGAGGAGTTCGTGCTGGCATGGAGCCGGGAGCATGGCGTGCAGTCATCGGTGGTTATTTTGCCGGAGGTCTTCGGCAAGGGCATATCCAGTGATGACAGCGTTATTGCCCGGCTGTTTTGTGCTGCCTGTGAGCAGGAGAGGTTCCAGCTCCATGGCCGTGATGATGTGGCGGTGCCGGTGCTGTATAGCGAGGATGCCGCCCATGCCATATTGATGATCATTCAGCAGGAGCTGAAGCAGGAACGGATTGTTGTGTCATCCGAGGAAGCCATGAGCTTCATGCAGGTGGTGCTGACCGTGAACGGGTTTGTCAATCTGCCACAGGTTGATATTCTGGGGCAGGGCAATGAGTTTTCCCGGACCGCCAAGGATAATGCTGCAAAAGAGGGCGAGGACTGCTATGAGCTCAGTTTAAAGCCTAAGTACCGCGCAGCTGAAATGCTGAAGCCTGTCTACGAGTGGTATGCCACCCATGGGGGAGCCGGTGCAGCGGACACAGGAAGTCAGGAGGGGACGGCTGCTGGCGATGACAGGGAGCCGGAACAGGATTCTGCGAAGGAAAATAGCAGACTGGAAAAATATAAGCCCTATCTGGAAAACATAGGGCTTTTTGTGGTGATTGTCATTCTCAGCGTGCTGCAGGGCAAAACCCCTGTCAATAGTGCCACCGGGCTGGATATAGCCTATATCTACATCATCATTATGGGCATTCTCTACGGCAAGAAGCAGTCCCTGCCTGCGGTGCTGCCCTCTATGGCTCTTTTGACCTGGGGGCTTCTCAACCAGCACGGTGAGATTTCCAGCATTTTCTATGTGCCGGAGAATATCTTTCACTATTCCACCTACCTGTTCCTGGGTGTGTTCACCGGCTATATCAGCGACAGCTGGCGCAGCCAGATTGATTCCCTGGGGTACAAGCTGAACCATTTTGCCAGAAGGTACAGCTTCTTGCAGGAGAATTATCAGAAATCCATTGAGATAAAGGACAAGCTCTACCATCAGATCATCAACTCCGATGACAGCATCGGCTGGCTGTACGGCATTATCCGTCAGCTGGATACCGTTGAGGTGGAGGATATCTTCACCCAGGCGGCAGCGGTGACAGGCCGCATCATGGGCACCCAGAACGTGGCCATCTACGTTATGGGCAAGGACCAGTTCTACCTGCGCCAGAAGGTGCGCCTGGGGGATGGTACTGCCCAGCTGCCTCATTCCAGGCGGACGGAGGATAATCCCTACATCATGGACATGCTGGCCAACCATCACCTCTTTGTCAACCACGGCTTGCAGCTGGGGCTGCCTGACCTGGCTGCACCTATTATCTATGAGGGCAGGATGATTGCGGTAATAGAGATTTATGGCATGAATTTTGAGCAGTGGAGCATCTACCAGCAGAATCTTCTGTCGGTGACCTCCCGCCTGATTTCCATGGCCATGGGCAAGGCCTATCTCTACGAGGAAGGCATCCAGAGCCGCCGCTTTGTGCCTCAGACCAGGATTTTGCAGCCGGAGGAGTTTGCCAAGCTGGAAAAGGGGCTCCTGGCTCGTGCCGCCTTGCAGGAGAATGTCAGGAACGTGCTGCTGGAGCTGTCCTGTGCCGGCATGAGCTATCAGGAGCTGGACAGCAGGCTGTCAGGGGCTATCCGCCAGGAGGATGCGGTGGGGCTCAAGGAGGACAGGGTATTTTTGCTGCTGCATGATGTGGACGATACGGGCATGCAGCTGGTACGGCAGCGGCTTTTGCATCGCGGCATAGATGTATTGGATAGCAGGGAGCTGGTGTAGGATGAGGGATGAGCTGTTGTTGATATGCATAGGCTGCCACCTGCTGCTGACAGGGGCAGTCTATCTTGCCGTGGCTATAAAGGCTGACAGGCGGCAGGCACTTACCGAGGCCGGAATTGTTTTTCTGCTGCCGGGAGCTGGCTTTCTGGCTGTATGCATCACCAGGATTCTGTACAGCCTGCGGTTTATGCAGAACAGGATTGACCCTCACAAGCTGATGAATAGCAACAATGTATTTACCAACCTTATCAGCTATGATGAAAATGTCATTCCCCTCCACGATACTTTTTTGGTGGAGGATGTGCAGGTAAAGAGAAAGGTGTTCCTGGATGCCGTCAAGCAGAATGTGCTGGACAATCCCAAGGTGCTGCGCATGGCTACCTACGATACGGACAGGGAGATAGCCTACTATGCGGTGTCCATGATTTCCGGACATATCGAGGAGCTGGAGGGACAGCTGGCGGAGCTGGAGTCGGAGCTTCGGCAGGAGGCGGCCCCGGAGAAGGTCAGGGAGTATGCCGGGCTTCTGGCGGATTATCTGTCCCAGGATTTTGTGGATGCCCTGACCAAGAGGGAAAAGGGCAGGATTTATGTGGAGGTCCTGGCAAGGCTTTTGCAGGAGGAGCCGGACAATGCTGAATACATGCAGGCGAAAATCAATCAGGAAATCCTCCTGGGGGATTTTGGGGAGGCGGAAAGGGACTGCCATGCCTTCCAGCAGGAGTATCCTGACCGGGAGGAGCCGTATATCCTCTACATGAAGCTGTATCACGACATGAGGCAGCCGGAGCTGATGGAGAAGAAGCTGGCAGAGCTGAAGGGCAGCCGGGCAAGGCTGTCGCCGGAGGGACTGCGGATTTTGCGTTACTGGGGAGGGGCGTTCCGTGAAGGGCTTTAAAAAGGAAATATGGGTGACGTTTTTTGTTGTGGCGGCACTGGGCGTCTTTTTTCAGCTGAACCGCATGGATGTTTTTTTGCACATCAATCCCTGGAGCAATAACGCCTCCCTGGGAGAGGCTGCGGGAAAAGAGGATTATGCAGGGCTGCCCAGGGAAAAGGTGCTGGTCATCTATGATGCCGGTGAGGTGCAGAGCGTGCTGCGGCGGCATATGATAGAGAAAATCCTGACGGAGCAGAAGAAGGAAGCTGTGCGGCTGCCCCTGCACAAGGCGGAGGAGCTGCCGGAGGATTTCGGCGGCATCGTGGTGGCTACCAACAGGCTGAAGGATATCCCCTGCCTGCCTGAGATCGAGCAGTATGTGGCAGAGGGGGGCACGGTGCTGGTGCTGAGCCAGCTGCAGGATGACCTGCTGACGGACAGCCTCCGGCAAAAGCTGGGTGTCATGTCTGTAGGCCAGGAGCACAATGCCTATGGCGTCAGGGTGCCGGGCAGCATGTATATAGGCTTGCAGGGCTTCGGCTTTGATTCTGCCGTCTACAGCACATCTATTGCGGAGGCGAGGATTCTGCCTGAGTCGGAGGTGGAGGTGACCGCAGCTGACGGGCAGCCTGTGGTCTGGTCCCACAGGGACGGCAAGGGCAGGTACTTTGTCTGCAACAAGCGGGAGCGTGACGACAAGAACAGCTACGGCATGTATACTGCCATGCTGGGGCAGCTCCATGAGGATTATGTGTATCCTGTGATGAACATGAAGCTGTACTTTATTGATGATTTTCCTTCGCCGGTGCCGGAGGGGAAGTTTGAGCGGATTTATCAGGAAACGGGCATGAACACGGCTGATTTTTATCGCAAGCTGTGGTGGCCGGAGATGCTGGACAATGGTGACAGGTACAATGTAAAATACACCGGGCTGGTCATCGAGAGCTATGGCAGCCAGGTGAAGGGGGAGTTTGCTCCCCTGGCTGACGGCTCGGCGCGGCTGGGGCTGATTGTCTATGGCAGGGAGCTTCTGAAGGCCGGCGGTGAGCTGGGCATCCACGGCTATAACCACCAGTCCCTGGCCCCTGAGGGCTACGGCCAGGACCATCTGGGCTACAATACCTGGGAGAGCCAGGCTGATATGGAGGAATCCCTGCAGGAGCTGAAGCGTTATATCCAGGAGGTATATCCGGGGTATGAGATTCACTCCTATGTGCCGCCATCCAATATCCTGAGCCCGGAGGGGAAGAAGGCACTGAAGAATGTCTTCCCTCACCTCAGGGTGTATGCTTCTCTGTATAACGGGCTGGCTACTGCCAAGGAGTATTTTCAGAATTTCCGGGTGAATGAAGATGGCACCTGCGAGATTCCCCGGGTGTCCTCAGGCTATGTGCCTCTGCCGGAGGATGTGTGGGAAAATTATAACGTGATAAACTACAACGGCGTGTTTTCCCACTTCGTGCATCCTGATGAGATGTTCTATGAGGAAAGCCAGGACCTGACCTGGGAGAAGATGAAAAAGGGCATGGGGGATTTCCTCTCTGATGTGAATACCAGATTTGGCTGGCTGGAGCCTGCCACTGCTTCGGAGGGGGCGGATATCATGGAGAATTATTTTGCCATGGATTACCGGCTGGAGCGCAGCCCCCAGGGGCTGAAAATCCACTGCTGGAATTTCAGCCGCCCTGTGACCTTTATCCTGCGGAGCCGCAAGGGGATTGTGTCCGTGCAGGGAGGCAGGGTGCAGAAGGTGCAGGAGGATGCCTATGTGCTGACTGTGGAGCAGCCGGAATTTGCCGTGGAATGGGCAGGTGAACAGCAATGAGGATATGTTTGTTGGTGGAGGGCTCTTATCCCTACGTGGTGGGGGGAGTGTCCTCCTGGATACAGATGCTGATGGAGGGCTTTCCTGAGTATGAGTTCTTTATCTATGCCATGGGGGCGGAGGCAAAGGACAGGGGAAAGTATAAATACAAGTTCCCGGCAAATGTGACGGGGATTCAGGAGGTTTTTCTGGATGAAATCCTCAGCTGCAAGTCTCCTTCCTTGCAGGAGAATATTTTGTCCCGGGAGGAAAGAGACTGCATCTATGACCTGGTCATGGGGGAAAAGCCTATTGATATAGGTGCCATGGCGGAGATTTTCCAGCACAAGGGCAGGATGCGCAGTCCCCTGGCGATTTTTATGAGCAGCGATTTTTTTGATATTATCAGCCAGGTGTACAGGAGCAGGTACAGCTACCTGCCTTTTACGGATTTCTTTTGGACTATGCGCTCCATGCTGCTGCCATTGTTTTATTTTCTCCATCAGCCCCTGCCGGAGGCGGATGTGTACCACAGCGTGGCTACGGGATACTGCGGCATTATCGGCAGTTTGGCGGCAAATGTGCAGAAAAAGCCTTTTCTGATTACGGAGCATGGCATCTACTCCCGTGAGCGGGAGACGGAAATCGTCAAGTGCGGCTGGGCCAAGGGGGACTTCAAGTCCGTGTGGATTCAGTATTTTTATAATATTGCCAAGCTGGCATACCGCTCGGCGGATCTGGTGGTGACGCTCTTTGAGCAGAATGCGGTTATCGAGCAGGAGCTGGGCTGCGACCCGGCAAAGATACGGATTGTGCCCAATGGCGTCCGCATGGAGAGGTTCCGGCATATCGGGGAGCTGCAGCAGCATGAGGGCCCCCTGGTGATCGGGGGCGTGGTCAGGGTGGTGCCTATCAAGGACATCATCACCATGCTGCGGGCGTTCCTGCTGGTTCAGCAGGTGTTCCCTGATGCGGTGCTGAAGGTCATCGGCCCCTACGGTGAGGACAAGGAATACTATGAGATGTGCTGCCAGACGGTGGAGACCTTGCAGCTACGTAATGTGGAGTTTACGGGCTCTGTGAACGTGGCGGAGTACCTGCCCAAGCTGGATATCATGGTGCTGTCCAGCATCAGCGAGGGGCAGCCCCTGGCGGTGCTGGAGGGGCAGGCGGCAAGGCGGCCCTTCGTGACTACCAATGTGGGCTGCTGCCGGGAGCTCATCTACGGTGCTACCGGGGATGAGCTGGGCACGGCAGGTGCCGTGGTGGCGCCTATGGATTACCGCCAGATGGCCAAGGAAATCATCCGGCTGGGCAGGGATTTTGAACTGAGGCGCAGGATGGGCAACATCGGCTATCAGCGGGTGGAGAATGGGTATACTTATGAGAATTTTATCAACTCCTATCGGGAGATTTATGGCAAGTATGAGAAGCACGGCAAGCATGGCATGTCTGGGAAGCCGGGGGCAGATGGGCAGCGTGAGGATATGGTCGGGGAGGTGAAGGGCTGATGGCAGGTATCGGATTTGAGCTGAAAAGGCTTTTTGACCGCCGTACCCTGACAGGGCAGACTATGGCTTATGGCTATTCTGCCATTATTACGGCAGGTCCCTTTGCCCTTCTGACCTCCATGGTGCTGCTGATTCAGCTTTTGTTTGTGCAGTACGGGGTGGCGAAGGGGGCAGGGCAGCTGTATACTGCCTCGGTGATTTATCCCTTTGTGTTTTCCCAGCTGCTTACCTGCGGCTTTGCCATGGTGATTACCAGGTATCTGGCGGACAAGCTTTATCAGGGGGAGTATGAGAATGTGACTGCCTCCTGCTACGGCATTATTTTTCTTACCCAGCTTCTGGGAGCGGTGGCGGCTGTGGCCTTTTACTGGGACAAGCCCCTGGCTTTTGAGCTGAAGCTGGCTACTTATGTGTTCTTTATGGAGATGGCGGCAGTGTGGCTGCAGGGGGTGTACCTGACGGCACTGAAGGACTACAAGTCCATTTTTCTCAGCTATGGGGGCGGGGGCGCCATCAGCGTGCTTCTGGCCTGGGCCAATCTGCATTTTGCCCTGGGGGAGCCGGTGCTGGGCTCCATGGTGTCCATGTGCATTGGCACGGGGGTGATCGTGTGCTGCTTCATGGTGCAGATTGCCAGGTATTTCGGTTATCCGTCTGAGGGGATGAATTTTGAGTTCCTGCCGTACTTTGAGGTGCACTACAGGCTGTTCGGGGTGGCGTTTTTCTACACCCTGGCCATTTATGCGGCAAACTTCATCATCTGGCAGGGTCCCTGGGGAGTGACGGTGGCGGATACCTATCTGTATTCTCCCCGGTACGATGTGGTGACTTTTTATGCTTTTTTGTCCATCCTGCCTACCATGATCATGTTCGTGGTATCCATGGAGCTGAAGTTTTATGAGCAGTATGCGGTGTATTTTACCTATATTACCCAGAAGGGGAATTTTCAGGATATTGAGGATGCCCGGAAGGAGCTTCTGCATACCCTGTGGACGGAGTTCAAGAATATCATGGAGTTTCAGCTGGTGTTCAGCCTGATGTTCCTGGCGGCAGGGGGCTACCTCCTGTCCATGGGCGGTGTCAGCTATCAGGATGTGAATATCTACAGGATTCTGGTGCTGGGGGCGTTTTTTAATGCGGTGCTGCAGGTGGTCTATACCCTGCTTCTGTATCTGGAGGACCAGCGGGGAGCCCTGCTGATTGCCGGGGTGTTCCTGCTGTCCAATGGGGTGCTGGGCATTGGCGGACTGTGGCTGGGTGAGGCAAGCTACGGCTTTACCTTTTTCCTGTCGGCACTTTTGGCCTGTGCCGTGGCGGTGGCGAGGCTGCAGCATTTCTGCCAGCGGATCAGCTATTATGTATTTTGCGGCAGGCCGGTGTTTTTTGAGGCGCCTCATGGGGTGTTCTCCCGGCTGGCGGCCTTTTTGTACCGGGACAGGCAGGAGAGAAATGCCTGATGGCAGGGATTTTGGATGGAATGATTTTGATGGAGAATATTTTACTGAAAAAGATTTTGCCGGAAAGGAGGGACAGGGCTGATGAGAATGTCACGGGTTAAGAGGCGGCGGCTGAATTTGCAGCAGCGGCGTGAGAGGATGCATTGCCGGAAGAAGGCGGCTGCGGCGCTTTTGACAGGGCTGGCTGCCAGTGTGCCTCTCCGGGCGGATGCCGTTACCCTCAATGTGCTGCAGGATATCTATGGCGATTTTGATTATATGGAAAATAATCTTGCCAATATCCGTGCCTTTGATTTGGCGAAGGAGTACGTGGGGGAGGCGGCGAAGAACGCGGCACTGGCCCAGAGCTATCTGGAGGAAGCGGAGGGCATCTGCCGGGAGGCTGCCGAGAACCTGCGCATGGCGGAGGAAAACAGGCAGCAGGCGGAGGAGCAGGTGCGGCTGACGGCAGAGGAGCTGCAGAGAACGCGGTCTGAGAGGATAAGGCTCACGGAGCAGGCTGTGGCCAGCCAGCAGGCGGTGGCAGACTACCTGCCGGTGTGGTATGAGGCTCAGGCGGAGCTGCAGCAGAGGCTGGATGTGCAGCAGGCGGCTGCCCTGGAAAGGCCGCCGGAAGCCGCAGCTGCCGGAGATGGCGGCTTGTCCCTCCGGGAGAGGCAGCGGGCTGAGTGGATTGAGGCGGCATGGGAGGAAGCAGGCTTTGAGAACAGCCGCCTGCCGGAGCTGGAAATGCGCTTTGCAGGTTCTGCCGCAGCTGACGGCGGCAGCGGGGCTGCTGAGATGGATGCGGCACAGGCGGCTATTGATGCCTACTGGGCACGGATGGAACAGCTGGAGGCGGAGGCTGATGCGGCCAGGGAGTATTTTGACAGCGTCAGCGAACGGCTGGATGAGCTGAAGGACCAGTGCCAGGAGGCGGAGGAAGCGGAGGCTGACTGCCGCAGGGATGTGATTGAGCTGGAGATGGAGCTGGCGAGAAATAAGCAGGATGTGCTGGACTGCCAGCAGGATGTGGCAATCTGCAAGGATGAGCAGGCAGAGGCCAACAAGGCCTGCTTCCAGGCTCTTTTGGAGCGCAATGACAGCTTTGAGGCGGCGGTGGAGGCAAAGGCTTCCCTGCTGCATTTCGGGGATGGCTCCGGTGCCCAGAACAGGCTGGGATACTACAGCTGGCAGGGGGCGGCAGCCGGCCATCAGCTGTATGATGACTATTCCTACTACTGGGCAGGCTGTGGCAGGGAGCTGTCCATCAGCAATGCCTATGTGTATTCTCATACAGGGCTTGAAAATGGTGAGATGAGCGGCCTGACGGATACCACGGTCAGTGCCATGTATACCAATAAGCATCCTGTGTATGATGTGCGCTACGGGCTGGATGTCAACCTGCCTACGGGAGAGAGCCGGGTGCACGATAACGCGGTGGTGCCGGAGTATCTGGCTCCCTATGGCAGCCTGGGGGAGGGGTGGAATTTTACACCCCGGCTGGAGGTAGCAAGGCATGTGGATAAATACACGGCATGGACCTGGCGCAGTGCCTTTTCCTTCCGGGGAAGCTATGAGAACTCGCTGGATGATTTGTCCTCGATGGTGCATCCGGGCAGTATCTGGTCCAACGAGCTGGAATACCTGCATACGGATGAAGCCCGGCAGTACATGGTGAAGCTGCAGTATACGAAAAATAGCCGTTCTTCTATGACCGGGGCGGTGAACAACTACAGCTTTACCGAGGGTGACGGCATGGCAGGCAGGGGATATTTCCGCAGCTGGTTTACGAAGCTGGATTCTTGGGCTGTGTACAGTGCCTGGTCCTACGACCGGGCGGCCGCCTACGATGATGCCGCCATGGGCGGTGCCGGTGTCCACCGCCTCTATTATGGGGGCGGCTGGTTCCACAGGTTTGATGCCAGGCGGCAGCTGCGGCTCTTTGCCAACTGGCTGAGGGCGGAAGGGGCGGCATATGATCCCCTGACGCGGCAGGTGTATAGCTCCGGCCGCAGGTTCTCCCTGTCCCTGGGCTATGACTGGCGCATGGATGACAGGAACAGCCTGTCTTTGGATTTGGAGCGTTCCGTGATGCGCCAGCAGGGTGATGCCAACTATCATGGCTGGGGCTTTATGATGAGCTATAACAGGAGTTTTTGATGGCAGGAATTTAATGGGAATTTAATGGGAATTTGTGGCTGGAAGGGAATTTAACAGGAGTTTGTGGATGGAAGGCAGAATGAAGATTGTTTTTTTGTGTGCCTGTGCTGCCATTTTGCTGGCGTGTATCAGCGTCTATGCCGCTGACGGCAGGAAGGCGGCAGCCGGGGCGGATGAGCCTGTTGCCTATCGCCAGGAGATGGCAGGGCTGATTGGTAAAATCAAGGAGTATGGGGTGTCCAGGCGGGGCAGTGATTTTTTGGTTATCGCCAACGGGGGCGCCGGGCTGATGGAGCCTAACGAGTTTCTGCCGGAGGCGGATTATGGCAGGCTGCTGCAGGGGCTGGATGGCGTGATGGCTGAGTCGGTGAATTTTGGCTGGGACATGGAAATGGACAGGCCTATGCCCCCGGAGGAACAGGATGATTATCATAGGCTGCTGGACAATGCCAGGAGGGCAGGGGTGGTGCCCCTGGTGCTGGATTATGCCCGGGAGCCGGGTAATGTGCAGCGTGCCTACCGGGAGGACAGGAGCCTGGGGTATCTGGGCTGGGTGTCCGGGCGGCGGGAGCTGGACAGGCTGCCTGAGGGGCTGCCTCACAGTGATAATGACCTGCCCTGCACGGAGCTGAAAAAGGCACAGAACTATCTGGTGCTGCTGAATCCCGAGGCTTTTGCTTCCCGGGAGGCTTATGTGCAGGCCCTGGCTGCCAGCAACTACGATCTGCTCATAGTGGATGCCTACTACGGTGACAGTCCCCTGACCAGGCAGGAGGTGGCTCTTTTGCAGCACAAGCCCTCCGGGGCAAGGCGGCTGGTGGCTGCCTACATGAGCGTGGGGGAGGCGGAGGAATACCGCCCGTACTGGCAGGAGGAATGGCAGGAAAATCCCCCTGCCTGGCTGTGGCAGCGCAATGAGGCCTGGGAGGGAAACTTCCGGGTGCGCTACTGGCAGAAGGATTGGCAGGACATGCTGATGGGAGGTCCTGACAGCTATCTGGATATCATTCTGTCCGGCGGTTTTGACGGAGTGTTTCTGGACGTGGTGGATGTGTTTTATAGCTTTGAAAGCTTGTCAAATGGCGAATAAATTGTTAGAATATGAGTTAGAGAATTTTTGCAATTTCAGGCTGCCGCCATGGCTGGGATTTTTTCAGTGCGTGGTGCAGGTGATTTTCGGGGATTATTTTGGGGTTGTTTTGCGGAGGTGTTTGATATGTCAGCGTTGACAGATAAGCTGGCTGCTTATGGCTGCAATATAGATGAGGCAATGGGAAGGTTTTTGAACAATGAGGCTTTTTATGCCAAGTGCTATGCAAAGTTCGTGGCTGACAAGGGCTTTGCCAGGCTGGGGGAGGCACTGAAGGCCGGGGATGTAAAGAGCTCTTTTGAGGCTGCCCATGATTTGAAGGGGATCAGTGCCAATATGGGCATTACCCCTGTCTATGAGCTTATTGTGGGCATGGTGGAGGTGCTGCGTGCCGGGAAGATGCCAGAGGATGCTATGGAAACCTATCAGAAGCTGATGGAGATGCACGCTGACCTGGAATCTTTTGCAGGGTGAAAATTTTTTGTGGCAGTATTGAAAAATGCTTGCATTTATTTTTGTGTGCTGGTATAATTATTTTTGTTGTGCAGGAAAGAGCTGAGACGGGCTTTTGAAAAAGATGAAAAATTTCTTGACAAGAGTTGTGAAATGTGGCATAATATTTCTTGCGTTGTCGGGGCGTAGCTCAGTTTGGTAGAGCACCTGGCTTGGGACCAGGGGGTCGTAGGTTCGAATCCTGTCGCTCCGACCATTTTTACGCGTCTGTAGCTCAGTTGGATAGAGCAACGGCCTTCTAAGCCGTGGGTCGGGGGTTCGAATCCCTCCAGTCGCACCAGTTTGTGATTTTGATAAATTTTATATAGATTCAGTATCGGGGCGTAGCTCAGTTTGGTAGAGCACCTGGCTTGGGACCAGGGGGTCGTAGGTTCGAATCCTGTCGCTCCGACCATTTTGCAAAGCAGAGGCTTCTCAGTGATGAGAGGTCTTTTTTTGTGTTTAAATTTATTCTGCTGCGAGCCTTGTTTAAATTTATTCTGCTACGGCTTTGATAAAAGATATGTTTTATTAAACTCATTGCTATATTGTATGAATTTTTTCACAATTTGCAAAATTAACATTGACATTGTTTGGGACTTTTATCATAATATATTCAGAAGGAAACGTGTTAAAAGACAGGAATGCCTTGAAAAGCGGGGGTGAAGCGGCATGGATTATCGCTATGATAACTTGTTTGGTCCCATCGGTGAGTGGCTGGGAATTGTCCAGTCACTGGGCAGGATATATGCATCGGTTTATTATATAGACCTGAATGAGAACAGCTTTATGGATCTTACCTATCGCATCCAGGCTGGCAAGTTCGTTGGCATCAAGGGAGCGGCCCAGGAGAGGCTGGATTTTTTGTGCAAGGCCATGGTGGCGCCGGAGTATCAGGAGGAAATGCTGGCTTTTGGGGAGCTGGCTACGCTGCCGGAGCGCATGGCGGAGGAGAGGATTATTTCCCGGCAGTATCAGGCACTGGTGGAGCAGGAGGATGGCAGGGGGCCTGTGCTGGAGTGGCGCCAGTGCTCCTTTATTGAGTGTTCCCGGGATGGGGACGGCAGGCTGCGGCAGGTGATTTTTGCCATTCAGTCCATTCAGGCGGAGAAGCTGAGGGAGCTGGAGGTAATGCAGAAGCAGAAAGAGCTGATTGATGCCCTGCAGCTGGCCTGTGATGCGGCAGAGGCTGCCAGCAAGGCCAAGACCGGCTTTCTTTCCAATATGTCCCACGATATACGCACACCTATGAACGGCATTATCGGCATGACGGCTATTGCGGAAAGCAATCTGGATGACCGGGAGAAGGTGAAGGAATGCCTGGGCAAGATTAAAAGCTCCAGCAGGCACCTTTTGAGCCTCATTAACGAGGTGCTGGATATGAGCAAGATTGAGTCGGGGGCGGTGGAGCTGACGGAGGAGGAGTTTAACCTGTCCGACCTGATTTCGGGGGTGCTGGCTATGGTAAGCCCTCAGATTGAGGAGCATGGCCATGAGCTGTATGTAAATATCGGGGAGCTGGTTCATGAGGATGTTATCGGGGACAGCCTGCATGTGCAGAAGGTTTTTGCCAATATTCTCAGCAATGCCATCAAGTATACCCCGGATGGCGGCGTGCTGCAGCTTGGAATTTCCGAGCGGCCTTCCCAGCAGGAAAAGGTGGGCTGCTATGAGTTTGTCTTTGAGGACAACGGCATAGGCATGAGCCGGGATTTTTTGGAGAGGATATTTGAGCCCTTTGCCCGGGCTGCTGATGAGAGGCTGCAGCACATTCAGGGGACGGGGCTGGGAATGTCTATTACCAGGAATATCGTCCGCATGATGGGTGGCGATATCAAGGTGGAGAGCCAGCTGGGCAGGGGCTCCAGGTTTATGGTGTCCATTTATCTGAAATTGCAGGAAAGAGTGGATAGCCGCAAGGTGCTGGAAAACCTGAACATGCCCATGTCTGACTTCAACAGCCTGGTCAGCGGCCGCCATGAGCAGCAGGAGGATCCGCTGGAGGCATTGAAGCAGCTTGATTTTTCCGGCCGCAAGGCACTTCTGGTGGAGGACAACGAGCTGAATGCGGAGATTGCCAGCCAGCTGCTGGGGATAACAGGGCTGTCCGTGGAGCGGGCGGTGGATGGCAGGGAGGCTGTCAGCATGATGGAGCGGTGCATGGACGGTTACTACAGCATTGTCTTTATGGATATCCAGATGCCGAATATGAACGGCTATGATGCCACCCGGTGCATTCGTGCCATGAATCGCAGCTACTGCCGGAAGATTCCCATTGTGGCCATGACCGCCAATGCCTTTGCGGAGGATGTGCAGGCTGCCAGGACGGTGGGCATGAACGAGCATGTGGCAAAGCCCCTGGACCTGCGCATCCTGACCCGGGTGATGGACAGGTGGATTGAGTGATCGGAGGGCAGGAAAGGCAGCTGGTGCCGGTCTGGCAATTTGTTATACATTTTTTCGCGGCAAAATGGAAGGAAGTGCGAAAAAAGTAATAAAATTTTTTAGGGGAAGCCAGGCAGGTGAAATGAATTTTGATGACGGCCAGAGGAGCTGATTACTTTTAGTTATCAAAAAATGTTGGACAAATAAATTTTACATATCAAACCCTAAAATGTATTTATGGAAGGTATATTGTTCCAACGGTGAAAAACAGTTTAAGTTATTTCTAAAAACGATAAAACAAGATGAAAACCTTTACTTGACTGAATTTATTTATAGTGGTATTCTTTTAATAAGGCTAAATATGTACTATGAATTTCACAATAACTATTTTATAAAGCAATGATAACTCTGGGTTATGGACTGAGCTGGCTCCGGGTTATCAGGGTGAAATTCATGGAAAAAATCTAGGTAATATACACAGGGGAGGATTTTTTGATGATTGATATTCTCAATCGAGTACGCAACAAGGATTTACAGGCTAAGATTGTTACTGCTGAGGAAGCAGCAGCTTTCATCAAGCCGGGCATGAATGTTGGTACCAGTGGTTTTACTCCATCCGGTTATCCAAAGGCTGTGCCGATGGCATTGGCAGCCCGCATGGAAAAGGAGCACTTCCAGATTAACCTCTGGACCGGAGCTTCCACCGGTGATGAAGAAGATGGTGCTTTGGCAAGAGCAAACGGCATCAAGTTCCGTATGCCATACCAGACCAACAAGGATATGAGAAATGCAATCAACAGCGGCAAGATTGACTACTGCGATTTGCATCTGTCCGAGTCTGCTCAGTTGGCTCGCTATGGATACATGGGCGGCAAGATTGATGTGGCTATCGTTGAGGCCTGCGCTATCACCGAGGAGGGCAATATTATCCCTACCACCTCTATGGGCAATACTGCTTCTTATGTACAGACTGCTGACGTGGTTATCGTGGAGGTAAATACCAGCCAGCCTCTGGAGCTGGAGGGCATGCACGATGTATACGTTCCTCTGGATCCGCCAAACCGCCTGCCAATCCCGGTTGTAAAGCCGAATGACAGGATTGGTACTCCTTATATCCCATGCACCCCGGATAAGATTAAGTTTATCGTGCCTTGCGATATTCCTGACCGTGTTCGTCCGCTGGGTGAGATTGATGAGAACTCCAGGAAGATGTCCCAGAACTTCATCCACCTGCTCCATGATGAGGTGAAGGCAGGCCGTATGCCTAAGAACCTGCTGCCTCTCCAGTCCGGTGTAGGTGCTGTGGCTAACGCCGTTATCAGCGGTTTCGTGGAGTCCGACCTGAAGGATTTGTCCGTGTACACCGAGGTTATTCAGGATGGCATGTTCGACCTGATCGATGCCGGCAAGCTGAACTTTGCTTCCGGTACATCCCTCAGCCCGTCTCCTGAGGGCCTGAAGCGGTTCTATGACAACATCAAGGAGTACAGGAAGCACATCGTGCTCCGTCCTCAGGAGGTTGCCAACAGCCCTGAGGTTGCACGCCGCATCGGCGTTATCGCCATGAATACCGCCATTGAGTGCGATATTTACGGCAACGTAAACTCCACCCATATCATGGGTACCAAGATGATGAATGGTATCGGCGGTTCCGGCGACTTCGCCCGCAACGCATACCTGACCGTATTCTTTACAGTTTCAACTGCAAAGGGTGGCGCAATTTCCTCCATCGTGCCTATGTGCTCCCATATTGACCACACTGAGCATGATGTGGATATCATTGTTACCGAGCAGGGCCTGGCAGACCTCCGCGGCCTGTCCCCTCGCCAGAGAGCAAAGGTTATCATTGAGAACTGCGCACATCCTGATTATAAGCCGATGCTGATGGATTATTATGAGAGGGCCCTGGCAGCAACCAAGAGCGCCCATACTCCTCACATCCTTGAGGAGGCACTCTCCTGGCATGAGAGATTCCAGGCAACCGGCACCATGAAGAAGTAATAGGGGGTTTTTAGAATTATGAGCAATGAGAAAATTCAGGCTGGATTAGATAAGTACAATGCCAGCGTAGAAAAGGCAATTTCCCGCTTCCCGGAGCGTCCAAACCTGCCGGAGCAGCGTCTGTACACTCCATTGGACATCAAGGATACCGACTATGCTGATGAAATCGGCTATCCTGGCATGTATCCTTACACCCGCGGCGTACAGCCTACCATGTACCGCGGCCGTTTCTGGACCATGCGCATGTATGCAGGCTTCTCTACTGCTGCAGAGTCCAACAAGCGTTATCGTTACCTGATTGAGTCCGGCGCTACCGGCCTCTCCTGCGCATTTGACCTGCCAACCCAGATTGGTTATGACTCTGATGATCCTATCTCCGAGGGCGAGGTTGGCAAGGTAGGCGTTGCTATCGACTCCCTGGCTGATATGGAAATCCTCTTTGACCAGATTGACCTGGGCAAGGTTTCCACTTCCATGACTATCAATGCTCCGGCTTCCGTACTGCTGGCTATGTACATTGCAGTAGCAGAGAAGCAGGGTGTTCCGGCAGACCAGCTGAAGGGTACTATTCAGAACGATATCCTGAAGGAGTACGCTGCACGTGGTACCTATATCTTCCCTCCACGTCCTTCCATGCGTCTGATCACCAACATCTTTGAGTATTGCTCCAAGAATGTACCAAAGTGGAATACCATTTCCATTTCCGGTTACCATATCCGTGAGGCTGGTTCCACCGCTTCCCAGGAAATCGCATTCACCATCGCTGATGGTATTGCATACTGCGAGGCTGCTATCAAGGCCGGCCTGCACATCGATGATTTTGCCGGCCGTCTGTCCTTCTTCTGGAACGCTCACAACAACGTTCTGGAGGAGGTTGCCAAGTTCCGTGCTTCCCGCCGCGTATGGGCAAAGGTTATGAAGGAGCGTTTCCACGCTGAGAAGCCAAAGTCCATGATGCTGCGTGTTCACACCCAGACTGCAGGCTCCATGCTGACTGCTCAGCAGCCTAACAACAACATCATCCGTGTTGCTCTCCAGACTGCTGCTGCTGTTATGGGCGGTACCCAGTCCCTCCACACCAACTCCCGCGACGAGGCTTTGGCACTGCCAACCGAGGAATCCGTAATGATCGCTCTGCGTACTCAGCAGATCGTGGCTTACGAGTCCGGCCTGGCTGATGTAATCGATCCTCTGGCTGGCTCCTACTATGTAGAGGCCCTCACCAACAAGATTGAGAAAGAGGCCTGGGAGTACATCAACAAGATTGATGAAATCGGCGGTGCTGTTGCTGCTATCGAGAAGGGCTATATCCAGAAGGAAATCCAGGATTCTGCTTACAAGTGGCAGATGGATGTTGAGTCCGGTGCAAAGACCATCGTTGGTGTTAATAAGTTCCAGATTGAGGAAGAACCGCCTAAGGGCCTCCTGAAGGTTGATGCTTCCGTTGGCGTTGCTCAGTGCGAGCGTCTGGCTGCTATGAAGGCTAAGCGTGACAATGAGGCTGTAAAGGCTGCATTGGCTGACCTGAAGGCTGCTTGCCAGGATGAGAATGAGAACCTCATGCCGCACATTCTGAATGCTGTACGCACCTATGCTACTCTCGGTGAGATCTGCGGCGTAATGCGTGAAGTATTCGGTGAGTATGAAGCTCATGTAAATCTGTAATATTGTGGAGGTAAAGTAGAATGGAAAAGCGCGTTAGAGTATTAGTAGCAAAGCCGGGCCTTGATGGTCATGACCGTGGCGCAAAGGTTGTTGCCCGTGCACTGCGTGATGCAGGCTTTGAGGTTATTTATACCGGTCTCCGCCAGACTCCTGAGCAGATTGCTGAGGCAGCCCTGCAGGAGGACGTAAATGTTATTGCAATGTCTATCCTCTCCGGTGCTCATCCGCACCTGTTCCCTAAGGTTGTAAACCTGGTTCGCGAGAAGGGCATGGATGATGTGCTGATCATCGGCGGCGGCGTTATTCCTGAGACCGATATTCCGGCTCTGAAGGAAGCCGGCGTTGCAGAGGTATTCACTCCTGGTACCCCGACCAGTGCTATTGTGGATTTCATCAAGGCTAACGTAAAGTAAGCTGTGTGCTGGCGTAAAGCTGGTTTTGATGAGAATGTCGGATAGATAATTTGGCGTTTGAGGCTGCGGTTCCGCTTTGCGGGGCTGCAGCCGAGGATGCCGGTGTGCAGGTTATTGGTGGTGCAAAATGGACATTGTAGAAGAACTGTTAAAAGGCAACCGGCTAGCTTTATCCCGTGCTATCACTGCCATCGAAAACGAGTATGATGAGGCTGTGGATATTATGAAGCGGCTGTATCCTCATACAGGCCATGCCTTTGTCCTGGGTATTACCGGCCCTCCGGGCGCCGGCAAGAGTACCCTGACTGACAAGCTGGCAAAGGCCTATCGTGCCCAGGGAAAGACTGTTGGTATTATTGCTATTGACCCTACGAGCCCATTTACCGGTGGTGCTATCTTAGGTGATCGTATTCGCATGAACGGCCTGACCATGGACGAGGGTGTTTTCATTCGTAGTATGGGAACCCGCGGCAGCCTGGGGGGCTTGTCACATAAGACTGCTGATGCCATAAAGGCTATGGACGCCTTCGGCAAGGATGTTATCTTTGTAGAGACCGTAGGCGTGGGACAGTCTGAGGTTGATATAGTAAAGGCTGCAGATACAACAATGGTCGTATTGATTCCGGGCATGGGCGACGATATTCAGGCCATCAAGGCAGGTATCCTGGAGATTGGTGATGTGTTCACCATCAACAAGGCTGACCATGATGGGGCTGACAAGCTCGTCCGTGAGCTGAATATGATGCTTGACCTTGATGCCCACGGCATGCAGGCGGAGCAGACCTCCACGGAGAAGGCTCTGGCTGACCAGTTCCATCATCTGAACGTGGCGAAGCATGCAGAAGGTATGGCTTGGCGGCCTCCTATCCAGAAGGTTATTGCCAGCCAGAATGAAGGTATCACTGAAACCATTGAGAACATCGAAAAGCATTTCAAGTACATTAGTGAGACGGGCATTTTGCAGCAGCGTCGCACCCAGCGTACCAAGAACGAGATGCTGGATGTTCTTCATAGCAATATTGGCAAGTATATTACCGGCAAGCTGAATGCAACCGGCAAGCTGGATGAATATGTGGCTCAGATTAAGGCAAGGGAGACCGACCCTTATACTGTGGTTGCCAATATCATGCAGGATATGTTAAAAGAGTAATTTTTATTTAGGGGGTATGCTAAATGGCATTCAAGATTTTAGGTGTAGATCATATTGGTGTTGCTGTAAACGATTTGGAGGAGACTCAGAATTTCTGGACTGCTATCGGCCTTCCTTGCACCGGCCAGGAGACTGTTGCAGAGCAGAAGGTTACCACTACCTTCAATCCTACTCCGAACGGCTCCGAGATTGAGCTGCTGGCTGCTACCGAGCCTGACAGCCCTATCGCCAAGTTCATTGAGAAGAACGGCGGCCGTGGCGGTATCCAGCACATCGCTCTCCGGGTTGACGACCTGCCTGCAGCTATTGCTGACCTGCAGGAGAAGGGCATCAAGATGATTGACACCAAGCCTCGCAAGGGTGCCGGTGGTGCAGATATTGCCTTTGTTCATCCGAAGTCCACTTATGGCGTGCTCTTGGAGCTCTGCCAGCATGAGGACAGATAATAGAATTCAGCCAAGGTTTTATGGGGCTGTTTAGGAGGTAAAAAATGGCTACAGTTCAGGAAAAGATTGAACTTATGAAGGAAAAGAAAGCCCACATTGAGATGGGCGGTGGCGAGAAGCGTATCGCAAAGCAGCATGAGAAGGGCAAGATGACTGCTCGCGAGCGTATCGCCAAGCTGTTTGATGAAGGCTCTTTCGTTGAGCTGGATGCTTTCGTAAAGCATCGCTGCACCAATTTCGGCCAGGAGAAGAAGGATCTGCCGGCTGAGGGCGTTGTTACCGGTTATGGTACCGTGGATGGCCGCCTGGTGTATGCTTTTGCACAGGACTTCACCGTAGAGGGTGGTTCCCTGGGTGAGATGCATGCCAAGAAGATCTGGAAGGTTCAGGATCTGGCTATGAAGATGGGTGCTCCTATCGTGGGCATCAATGACTCCGGCGGTGCCCGTATTCAGGAGGCCGTAGATGCACTGTCCGGCTATGCAGGTATCTTCTACCGCAATACTGCTGCTTCCGGCGTTATCCCTCAGATTTCCGTAATCATGGGACCATGCGCTGGCGGTGCTGTGTATTCCCCTGCTATTACCGACTTCATCTACATGGTAGACAAGAGCTCCCAGATGTTCATTACCGGCCCTGCCGTTATTAAGTCCGTAACCTATGAGGAGGTTACTGCTGAGGCTCTGGGCGGTGCCATGACTCACAACACCAAGTCCGGCGTGGCTCATTTCGTGGCTGCCAACGAGGACGACTGCATCCAGCAGATCCGTTATCTCTTGAGCTTCCTGCCTAGCAACAACATGGAGGAGACTCCTATCGTTGCTACCAATGATGACCCTGACCGCATGGAGGAGGCACTGAATACCATTATCCCTGATAACCCGAATGCTCCTTATGACATGAAGGAAATCATCAGGATGCTGGTTGATGATGGCCAGTTCTATGAGGTTCATCAGCATTTCGCTACCAACATCATCTGCTGCTTCGCTCGTTTCGATGGCCGCACTGTTGGTATCATTGCCAACCAGCCAAAGGTTATGGGCGGCTGCCTGGATATTGATGCATCTGATAAGTCTGCACGCTTTATCCGCTTCTGCGATGCCTACAACATTCCTCTGGTAAATCTGGTTGACGTGCCGGGCTTCCTGCCAGGCGTTGGCCAGGAGCATGGCGGCATCATCCGTCATGGCGCCAAGATGCTGTATGCTTACTCCGAGGCTACTGTGCCAAAGGTTACTGTTATCACCCGTAAGGCTTATGGCGGTTCCTACATTGCTATGTGCTGCCGCGAGCTGGGTGCTGATCAGGTTATGGCTTGGCCTACTTCCGAGATTGCAGTTATGGGCCCTGCCGGTGCTGCCAACATCATCTTCAAGCGTGATGAGCCTGAGCAGAAGGCAAAGAATACCCAGGCTTATGTGGATGAGTTTGCTACTCCGTACAAGGCTGCTGAGCGCGGTTATGCCGACATGGTTATTGAGCCGGCTGAAACCCGTCCTCTGATTATTACCGCCCTGAATGCTTGTGCAAGCAAGCGTGAGGCTATGCCTGCCAAGAAGCATGGTAATATTCCATTGTAATACGTTGTATCATTAAAAGTTTGTGGAGGTATATTAGATGAAAAAGTTCAACATTACTGTAAACGGCACCGCTTATGAGGTTGAGGTTGAGGAAGTAAAGGCAGCTGGCGCAGCTCCAGCAGCTCCTAAGGCTCCGGCAGCACCTGCACCTGCTCCAGCAGCTCCGGCTCCTGCACCAGCAGCAGCTCCAGCAGCACCAGCTGGCCCGGCAGCAGCTCCGGCAGCTGGCGAGTCCGCTGTAAACGCTCCAATGCCAGGCAAGGTAATTAAGCTGGTTGCTTCCGTTGGCCAGGCTGTAAAGGCTGGCGAGGTAGTCCTCATTCTCGAGGCTATGAAGATGCAGAACGAGATTGTTGCTCCTGTTGACGGCTCCGTAAAGGCTATCAACGTAGCAGCTGGCCAGGCTGTACAGGCTGGCGAGGTTCTGGCTGTTATCGGCTAATGCTTGCTGGTTTCTGATTATTGATAATTGAGGTGTCCATGTCGGGCTTTGCGGCTCCGGCATGGACATTTTTTCTGCAAATTTATGTTTTCTGCCAGGGGAAATGATGGTATAATAATATTGTGTTTTCTATTGGTTAGGAGGTAATTGTATTATGGCAAAGAGCATTTGTGAGGTTTTGGGCATAAAGTATCCTGTGATTCAGGGTGGCATGGCGTGGATTTCTGATGCGGTTATGGCAGCGGCTGTTTCCAATGCAGGGGGGGCCGGGATTATTTCCTGCGGCGGCCGCACTACGGAGTATGTAAGGGATGAAATCCGGAAGTGCCGTAGTTTGACGGACAAGCCGTTTGGCGTGAATGTGATGCTGATGGCTCCTAACAAGGACGAGATTGTGGAGGTTATCTGCCAGGAGAAGCCTGCCTTCGTTACCCTGGGTGCCGGTAATCCTGTGCCTTATGTGGAGCCTCTGCATGCTGCCGGCATCAAGGTGATTCCTGTGGTGCCAAATGTGAAGCTGGCCAAGCGTTTGCAGGATAACAATGCGGATGCCATCGTGGTGGAGGGCATGGAGGCAGGCGGCCATATCGGCGTGCTGACCACTATGGCTCTCATGACCCAGGTTATCCCGGAGGTGGAGATTCCTGTGGTAATGGCTGGCGGCATCGCTGATGGCAGGGGCATTGCGGCAGCCCTGCTGATGGGGGCAGCCGGGGTGCAGATTGGCACACGCTTCCTGATTGCCGAGGAGTGCCCTGTCCATGAGAACATGAAGCAGAAGCTGATTGAGGCGGTGGATACGGATACTATTGTGACCGGCCAGACTATCAAGAGCGCAGTCCGGGGCGTGAAGAATAAGTTCTCCACGGAGTATCAGGCATTGGAGTTCTCCGGCAAGGCTGATAAGGAAACCCTTTTGAAGATGGCTACCGGCACCAACAAGCTGGCTGCCGTGGACGGCGATGTGGAGAACGGCATGGTGCAGGCGGGCCAGAGCCTGACGCCGTTGAAGAAGATTGAGCCGATGGCTGTGATTATGGAGAACCTCATGGCTGAGGCACGGGCAACCCTGGCAGGTGCGGCAGAGATTAAAATTTAAGATTTGGGTTATTTTGTGATAACGTGAGGAGAGCCGTCCGCTGAAGGTGATTTTTGGTGGACGGTTTTTTACAAAAAATTTGTTGGGTGGTGATAGTTAGTTATGAGAGCGTATATAGGCTATATACAAATAAATAAGGTACGTCATTTGCGTGATATAAAAATACAGTTGCCTGATGGAAAACATCTGATTTTTACTGGTAAAAATGGTAGTGGGAAAACAAGTGTATTGGAATATTTGAGAGATTTTTTAACTCAATATGTTACTTTAAATGACTATCTCAAACTTCCCACATAGAAAATCCTAATGGCTCCTTGAAAACTGTATATTTCAA
>JBJDWY010000168.1:0-1118 GCA_051866255.1 Anaerovibrio sp.
CTAAAACTTACATATATCGCCAAAGTAACGATCAAGCACTACGACAAACTGAAATCTTTTTTACAAACTGAAATTTCCAAATTTGTTGTACAAATAAAACAATGTCTGCAAATCTAACTAATATCTACTGAGAAAATACAATACAAAACAGAAAAATATTTCAATGCAAAAGAATAAACACAAAAAACAAAAGAATAAATGCAATTGAAATTATGTCAATTATAATGGGAAAAAATAAACAATTGTACAAATATGAAACTTCTATGGACAGATAAAGAAAAAAGCGATAAAATATGTACATAAACATTTTGTATACAAATTAGGAGGGCAGATCGAATGAATATTCATGAGTATCAGAGTAAGCAGGTACTGAAATCTTTCGGTGTAAACGTTCCAAACGGCATTCCGGCATTTACCGTTGAGGAAGCTGTTGAAGCTGCAAAGAAGCTTGATTCCAAGGTGACTGTAGTAAAGGCGCAGATCCATGCAGGCGGCCGCGGCAAGGCTGGCGGCGTAAAGATTGCCAAGTCCCTGGATGAGGTTAAGGAGTATGCAACCGAGCTCCTGGGCAAGGTGCTGGTTACCCATCAGACCGGTCCGGAGGGCAAAAAGGTTGGACGACTTCTCATTGAGGAAGGCTCTAACATTGCCAAGGAGTACTATCTGAGCTTTGTAAATGACCGCAATACTGCAAAGATCGTTATGATTGGCTCCGAGGAAGGCGGCATGGAGATCGAGAAGGTTGCTGCCGAGACACCTGAGAAAATTATCAAGGAGTACATTGATATTTCTGTTGGTCTGCTGCCGTTCCAGGCAACCCGCATGGCTTACAAGATGAACTTCAAGCCTGAGGTTATCCGCAAGGCTTCCGCTACCATGATGAAGCTGTACGATGCATTCATTGGCAAGGATTGCAGCCAGGTTGAGATCAACCCGTTGGTTGTAACTGCCGAGGACGACGTGATCTGCCTGGATGCCAAGCTGAACTTTGATGACAGCGGATTGTTCCGTCATCCTGACATCGTTGAGCTCCGGGACAAGACCGAGGAGGACCCGAAGGAGCTGTGGGCTGCTGAGGAAGGCCTGAACTATGTAAACCTGGGCGGCGATGTTGCATG
>JBJDWY010000168.1:1218-22900 GCA_051866255.1 Anaerovibrio sp.
TGTGGGCTGCTGAGGAAGGCCTGAACTATGTAAACCTGGGCGGCGATGTTGCATGTATGGTAAACGGTGCCGGCCTGGCTATGGCTACTGTTGATATCCTGAAGTACTACGGCGGTGATCCTGCCAACTTCCTGGATGTAGGCGGCAGCTCTACCCCTGAGAAGATTGCCACTGCCTTCGAGATTATGCTGGATGGCGGTCAGGCAAAGGGTATCTTTGTAAATATCTTCGGCGGCATCAACCGTTGCGACGTTATTGCCGAGGGCATCCAGAAGGCTGCTCAGATTATTGCTGAGAAGACTGGCAGTGACGGCATTCCTGTTCCTGTAGTAGTTCGTCTTGAGGGCACCAAGGTAGAAGAAGGCCGCAAGATTCTCACTGACAACCCTGTAAAGAACGTAATCATGGCTCCGACCATGGAGGGTGGTGCAGAGAAGATCGTTGCCCTTGTTAAAGAGGCAGAGAAGAACGCTTAAGGATAAGGAGGATTGCAAAAATGAGTATTATTTTAAATAAAGATACAAAGGTTATCGTACAGGGTATTACCGGCAAGACTGCAATGTTCCACACCAAGCAGATGCTGGAATACGGTACCAAGATTGTTGCCGGTGTAACTCCGGGCAAGGCTGGCCAGGTGGTAGAGGGCGTGCCTGTATTCAACACTGTACAGGATGCTGTTGAGGCTACCGGCGCTACCGCTTCCGTAGTATTCGTACCGCCTCGCTTCGCTGCTGACTCCATCATGGAGGGCGTTGAGGCAGGTTTGGATCTGGTTGTCTGCATTACCGAGCATGTGCCTGTTCAGGATATGATTAAGGTTCGTGCTTATATGGAGGGCAAGAAAACCCGTCTCATCGGCCCTAACTGCCCTGGCATCCTGACTGTAGATGAGGCAAAGCTGGGCATTATCCCTGGCTACATCTACAAGAAAGGCCATGTAGGCGTTATCTCCCGTTCCGGCACCCTGACCTATGAGGCTTCCTTCCAGCTGTCTCAGGCAGGCCTTGGCCAGACTACTGCCGTAGGTATCGGCGGTGACCCTGTAAAGGGTACTGACTTCATCGATGCCCTGAAGCTCTTTAAGGACGATGATGATACCCTGGCTCTCATCATGATTGGTGAGATTGGCGGTACTGCTGAGGAAGATGCTGCCAAGTGGATTGCTGAGAACATGCCGAACAAGCCTGTAGTTGGCTTCATTGCCGGTACTCAGGCGCCTCCGGGCAAGCGCATGGGCCATGCCGGTGCTATTATCGCAGGCGGCAAGGGTACTGCTGCTGACAAGATCAAGGCTCTGAATGCCGTTGGCATCCCGGTAGCTGAGAACGTAGCCCAGATTGGCGAGACCATGGTTAAGCTCCTGAAGGAGAAGGGCATTTATGACAAGTGCCATACCTGCTGATTTGTATAGCGAATAATATATTGCACGTAAAAAATTGGGATGCTGCTGGGGCGGCATCCCATTTTTTGACGGTCAATTTCTGACGGCGGATTTCCTTGAAAAAAGAGAAAAATTGCTTATTGTCTTTTATGTGATTTTGTTATATATTTATCTAGGAACAATTAGCGTTTATCTTGTTTAATTTTAGGAAGGATGTTGAAGACATTGTTTGGCATGTCTATGGATATAGGTGTAGATTTAGGTACAGCAAATGTATTGATTTATATAAAGGGCAAAGGCATCGTGCTGAAGGAGCCATCTGTGGTTGCCATTGACAGGGATACCAACAATATCCTGGCAGTAGGCGAGGAAGCACGGCAGATGATTGGGCGCACCCCTGGCAACATTGTGGCAATCCGCCCGATGCGGGATGGCGTAATAGCCGATTTTGATATTACGGAGACCATGCTGCGGCATTTTATCGAGAAGGTGACAGGCCACAGCTTCATGATCCGGCCGCGGATTATGGTGTGCATTCCTTCCTGCATTACCATGGTGGAGCAGCGCGCCATTCAGGAGGCAGCGGAGCAGGCCGGGGCGCGCAAGACATATCTCATTGAGGAGCCGCTGGCGGCAGCTATGGGGGCTGGCCTGGATATTTCCGAGCCTTATGGCTCCATGGTAGTTGATATTGGCGGCGGCACTACCGATATTGCTGTCATCAGCCTGGGAGGCATTGTGCTCAGCGACAGCCTGAGGGTTGCCGGTGACAAGTTTGATGATGCCATTATTGATTATGTCAAGAAGGAATTTAACCTGATGATTGGCGAGCGCACTGCCGAGAACGTCAAGATGGAGGTCGGTGCGGCATTTTCAGATGCCCGCAGGGGCAAGATGAATATCCGGGGCAGGGATTTGCTGACGGGGCTGCCGAAGAATATCGAGGTTGCCACGGAGCAGATCAGCGAAGCCCTGAGCCCATCCGTTACCCAGATTGTGGACAGGGTGAAGAATGTGCTGGAGAAATGTCCGCCGGAGCTGGCCTCCGACATCATGGACCACGGCATCATCCTGACAGGGGGCGGTGCTATGCTGTACGGGCTGGATGAGCTCATCCGCAGGGAGACGCAGATTTCCACCAGCCTGGCTGAGGATCCGTTGAGCTGTGTGGCACTGGGTACCGGCAGGGCACTGGAGAATATTGACAAGCTGGAAACCAAGAATTCTATGTCCTTCTGGAAATAGGATTTTGCTGATAATATACCGTGACAAAAAGGGGGATGGAATACTATGTGGCGTGGATTGTATACGGCTGCTACAGGTATGATAACGGAGACCAAGCGTACAGATACGATAGCCAATAACCTGGCAAATGCCAATACTACCGGTTTCAAGCGGGATGATGCGGTGACTTCTGATTTTGAGCCGATGCTGATACGGCGCATCAATGACCAGAGCGGCCCGAAGGATGTCACTGAGTTCAAGGGCTTTTCCCTGGGCAGGAAGGCACCTGTGGTAGGCGAGCTGGGGCTTGGCTCACAGGTTGCCGCTATTGCCACGGACCATGCCCAGAGCTCCTTGCAGACTACCGGCAATCAGCTGGATTTTGCCGTGCAGGGTGAGGGCTATTTCAGGATTGCCACCCCACGGGGAGAGCGTTATACCCGTGATGGCAATTTTTACCGGGACAGCAGAAGCCGCCTGGTTACGGTAAACGGCAACGATGTGCTGGATGACAGGGGGAGGCCGATTACTATTCCGGAGGAAGCGGCAAGCTTCCTGGTTTCGCCGGAGGGCAATATTTCTGCCAATGGCGTGCAGGTGGCAAGGCTTGGGCTGGTTGTTTTCCCGGGCGGTGATGCCGTCATGGCAAAGGAAGGCGGCAGCCTTTACCGGGTAGATGACCCGGCACAGCGGCCGCAGCAGGCAACCGGCTCTATTCAGCAGGGGGCATTGGAACGCTCCAATACGGAGGTAGTGTCGGAGATGGTCAATCTCATAGCCAACTATCGTGCCTATGAGGCAAGCTCCAAGGCTGTTACGACTCAGGATTCCATGCTGGATAAATCCGTCAACGAAGTAGGCAGGAATAGCTAAGCAATAATTGTGCAGCAGTTAAGCAGAATTGCTGAAATGACGATATTTATGTTATGATGGCTTGTATTTTTACGTTTTAGAAAAGGGGATAATAGATATGATGCGTTCCTTATGGTCTGCTGCCTCAGGTATGAAGGGCCAGCAGAAGCAGATGGATGTAGTTTCTCATAACCTTGCCAATGTAAATACTTATGGTGCCAAGGCGCAGAGGGCTGAGTTTCAGGACCTTCTGTATCAGACCCTCCGGGAGGGAGGTGCTGAGAGCGGTGACGGCATTATGTATCCGACGCCGATGCAGATAGGTCTTGGTACGCGCCTGAGTGCTACCAACAGGATTTTTACCCAGGGCAACCTGCAGACTACTGACAACCCGACTGATCTGGCTATTCAGGGAGAAGGATTTTTCCAGGTTGAGCTGCCGGATGGTACAGCCGCCTATACCAGGGATGGTTCTTTCAAGATTGACGGTGACGGCAACCTTGTTACCAGTGATGGCTACAGGCTGGTGCCGAATGTCACTTTTGCCGCCAATGTGAAGCATGACAGTATCACTGTTGGTTCAAATGGTGTTATAAGCTTGATGGAAGGCAATACTTTTAATAATAATTTTGCTCAGGTTAATCTGGTGAGATTTTTGAATCCGTCCGGCCTGACTTCTATCGGTCAGAACCTTTTCCTGGAGTCGGCAGCTTCCGGCGCCCCTCAGGAGGGAACACCTGGAACGGACGGCATGGGCAATATTGTGCAGTCCTGCCTGGAGATGTCCAGTATTCAGATTGTGGATGAAATGGTAAACATGATTGTTTCCCAGAGAGCCTATGAGTCTAACTCCAAGGCCATTACCACATCTGACAGCATGCTGGAGATTGCCAACGGCTTGAAGCGTTAATATTATGAGCAGATTGGGCAGTTTTTTCAGGGTGATGTGCCTTGTGTGGGCATTGGCATTATTTTTGCCTGGGTGCAGCCTGGGGGAATTGGTGCCTGATTGCCTGCGGGCCGGGCAGGCGGAGGCGGCTATTACGGTAACCCCTACTCCGCAGCTACCCCAGGTGATTGTGCGTGAGAATTTCATTCAGCAGGCAGTAAAATGCATTGATGAGACCTTGGCGGCCAGCGGTGAGACAAAGCGTTATACTGTGGCACCTGTCAATGTGCCGGCAGGGCTCCGGCTGCCCTGGGGGGAGATTACCTATCGGACCTATGCGCCTAACGGCATACGCAAGAGCCTGAATTCGGCTATTTCCGTTGAGGTGCTGGTTAATGGTGAGCATTATGCCACCATGAAGTGCATCATGAAGGTGCGTTTTTTTGGCAAGGTGGTGACTTCTGCACGCCGCATTCAGCATGAGGTGCCTTTGCAGGCGGCGGATCTGCGCATAGAGGAGCGTGAGGATAAAGGCGGAGCCTATGCAACCTACGCTGACCCTCAGGAGCTGATAGGCAAGGTTTTATTCTCCAATGTAGGCGAAGGCACTGTTTTGCACAGCGGCCTGGTGCGTGAGCCTATTTTAATTCGCCCTTATGCGGTGGTGAATATCTGCACTGTTTTCAATGGTGTGGAAATCAAGGTTCCCGGCACGGCGCTGGAAACAGGCCGCCGGGGAGCATATATTTCTGTCAAGAATGATTCCTCCGGCCGCAAGGTCAGGGCGAAGGTGATTGATGAAAACAATGTCATGGTGGTGCAGTAAGCTGAGTGAGCTGCCTGCCGTGCAGTATATCGGTGCCGGCTGCCGGAATGGCGGCAGGGGCAGCGGTGCGTCATCAGAGGTGATACAGATGAAAAGAAAGTTTTTTTCCGGTAAGAGAATAGGTGTAAAAGCCTGGGGCTGCCTTATTTTGGCGGCCTTGCTTGCGGTTTCCCAGGCAGGGCTTGTGCCAGGAAATGCCAGTGCTGAAAGCCTCTGGGGACGGCACAGTATTTTTGCTGACCGCAAGGCCTCCCAGGTGGGGGATATCCTGACCATTGTGATAAATGAGTCCTCCAATACTTCCCAGTCCCTTTCCAATTCCAATTCCAAGGAAGGCAAGAATACCCTGGCGGCTGGTACGGGGGTGTTCAGCTTTTTGGCAGCGGCCACGGCCTCCGGCTCTGACAGCTTCAAGGCAGATGGCAGTGCAAAGAATACCAATTCTGCCAGCGGTAACGTGACTGTTACCGTGGTGGAGGTCAGGGACAATGGCAATATGGTGGTAGAGGGCACCCAGTCCATCTGGAACAATAAGAACGAGCATAAGATTACGGTGCGCGGCGTAGTGCGCCCGGATGATATTTCCTATAACAACACTATCCTGTCCAACAAGGTAGCGGATGCTACCCTGAGATTTGATGGCAAGGGCCCATTGAATGCAAAGCAGCGTCAGGGTATTTTGACACAGATTTTCAATATTTTGTTCTAAAGCTAAGGAGAATTATATGAAAAAGCTATTTCGCATAATTAGCCTGATAACCTGCCTGTGCCTGCTGGCATCGGGCAGTGCTTTGGCAGCTGGCTACTCGTCAGCCAGGCTGAAGGATGTTGCCAAGGTGCAGGGCGTCCGTGCCAACCAGCTGATGGGCTATGGGCTGGTGGTGGGGCTCAATGGTACCGGTGATTCTGATAAGATGAAGCAGACCATTCAGTCCATCGGCAACATGATGAAGGATTTCGGCGTGGTGATTGATACCGGCGGCATGAAGCCCAAGAATGTGGCTGCTGTTATCGTGACGGCTACCCTGCCGCCTTTTGTGCGTGAGGGTGATACCATTGATATTACGGTGTCCTCCATGGGGGATGCCAAGAGCATTCAGGGGGGCACTTTGTTGCAGACGCCTCTGAAAGCAGGCAACGGCAACATCTATGCTGTTGCCATGGGGGCTGTGTCCACCGGCGGTTTTACGGCCGGCAGAGGCAACAATAATGCCCAGAAGAATTTCCCTACTGTGGGAACTACTCCGAACGGCGCCATCGTAGAGCGTTCCGTTGAGGATGATATGCTGGCACCTAACGGGGTGCTGTCCTGGTCATTGAACAAGGCTGATTTTACCACTGCCAGCAGGATTGCCCAGGCAATCAATGCCCAGTATGGCGGCATTGCCAAGGCTGCCAACCCGGGGCGCGTTGATGTGACCGTACCGGCATATTATCGCAACAACCTGGTGGGCTTTGTGTCCAGCCTGGAGGAACTGACGGTAACCCCTGACAACCTTGCCAAGGTAGTGGTCAACGAGCGTACCGGCACCATTGTTATGGGCGGTGATGTCTCCGTTGATACCATTGCCATTACCCAGGGCGGCATTACGGTGAAGATTGGCAAGGATTATGATGTGATTCAGCCACCGCCGTTCTCCCACGGCAACACTGTTATCCTGCCGGATGAGAATGTGGATGTGCAGGAGCAGACTGCCAGCTCCATTGTGCTGCCTGCTACGGCAAATATCAATGATATTGTAGGTGCGCTGAACTCTGTGGGGGCTACTCCGAGGGATATTATTTCTATTTTGCAGGCCATCAAGGCAGCAGGTGCGCTGCATGCTGATCTGGAGCTGATTTAAGCTGGTGCCGAGGGGGATTTATGATGCAGATTGACAATATTGGGACAAATTCCATACTGGCGCAGCAGCAGGCACAGAATTTGCAGGGCAGCAAGGATGTGGACAAGGCAAAGAGCTTTGCTGATGAGCTGCAGGCGGCTCAGAAGAATACTCTGGATGACCCTGCGTATCAAAAGAAGCTGAAGGATGCCTGCAAGGGCTTTGAATCCATGTTCATACAGCTGATGTGGAAGGAAATGCGCAAGACCGTGCCGGAAAATTCCCTGTTTGGGGAGTCCAACGGTGAGAAGATATTCAGGGATATGCTGGATACGGAGATGTCCGACCGCATGTCGGAGGCAGGGGGCATAGGGCTGGCTGATGTGATGTACAAGCAGCTGACTGCCCAGTATCAGGCTCATAAGGACATGGATGCCAGGGCAAAGGCATCATTGGCAGCCAAGGGCAGGAAGGTTGACCTGCCGGGCTGAAAATAGCAAAAGGTTGATACTTGAGGCTATCCTTGAGGTAGCCTCTTTTGTTTTTTGGTAAACTTGGAGGTCTTAGAGTGAAGAAATTTTGGGCGATAATCATGGCAGCACTGCTGGTGCTGGGGCAGGCTGAGGTAATAGAGGCGGCAGCCGGGGCAAAGCCAGCGGCAGCCAAGGTGGCAAATGCGGCACAGCAGCAGGCGGCAGGGCCGAGGCTGACCAATATCCGCTATGGCGATGGCACCGAGAGGCTGAGGATTGTGCTGGATGTGAGCAGTATGCCTGAGTATCTTGTCAGCAAGGAAAACAATAATACCCGGCTGGTGGTCACTCTGAATGGCATTTCTACAGCCCTGAAGGCTGCTCCTGCCACCAGGAGCAGCGTGCTGAAGGACATTATCCTGGGCACCTATGGCAGTGATACTGTGCAGCTGATTGTGGACATGAAGGCGCCTTTGGCTACGAAGGTATACAAGCTGTCAAATCCAGACAGGCTGGTTATCGATATTCAGAAGGAGTACGAAAAGGAATTTGCCAGGAATATTGCCCAGGGGCTGGATTATACAAAATATGTGCGGCTGGACAGCAGGGGCATGGTGACCGCCTACAGCCTGGAAATCGACAGGAGCAGGTTTGATCTGAGGCTGGCACTGGCAGGGGGAAGCATTTCGGCCGGGCGGGCCTCGGTGAAGAAGATTGCCCAGGCAAACAATGCGGTGGCAGCAGTCAATGGCGGTTATTTTGGCCTTGATGGCATGCTGATCGGCAATACCCGCATTGACGGCCAGACAGCAGGCAACACATACTATACACGCACCTCCCTGGGCTTCATGCCGGATGGAACCTTGAAGCTGGCTCCTTCTGAGTATTATGGTGAGGTAAATGTCAATGGCAAAAAGGTTTTCCTGTCCGGTGTCAACTGCGAGCGGGGAGCCAATACCACGATTTTGTACAACGGCCTCTTTGGCAGCTATACGAAAACCAATGAGTATGGCACGGAGTATGTTGTCAAGGATAGCAAGGTAATCGGCATTACCAAGGGGAACAGCTTCATTCCTGCCGGAGGACAGGTGATTTCCGTCCATGGCACGGCACAGGAGGCTTTTGCCGGTGTCAAGGTGGGGGACAAGGTTACCATTGGCGAGAGCTTCGGCAAGGAGCTGGATGCCGCCCAAAATATTATCGGGGCAGGGCCGGAGCTGCTGCGTGATGGCAGGGTGAACGTCACTGCGGCACAGGAGCAGTTCCCCAATGATATTGCCAGAGGGCGTGCACCACGGACTGCTGTGGGCATCAAGGTTGACGGCAAGGTTATCCTGCTGGTAGTGGACGGCAGGCAGAGCCACAGCATCGGTGCCACCCTGGCAGAGACAGCCCAGCTGCTGCAAAAATTCGGGGCGGTCAGCGGCTTCAACCTGGATGGCGGCGGCTCCAGCGAGCTGGTTTTGCAGGGGCAGGTGATGAACAGCCCTTCTGATGGCGGTGAACGGGCAGTGGGCAGTGCCATTGTGGTGACAGGCAAGTAAAATATTTGCTTGCTATTAATTTTTTTTTAGCTATAATTAATATATTGGCTTAATTGGTGCCAGTGATTATGTTGATTATGAGGTGAATTTTTTGCATAGATTATTTGGTAAAATGAAGAAGCGTCTGCTGGCAGCCTGCCTGTCCGCGTCACTGCTGCTGGGGAGCACTGCCATGGCAGCATTGCCGGAGACTATCAGCTTGCAGGATGTAAAGCCCGGCATGTGGGGAACAGGCTACACCGTGGTTGACAGCAGCGGTGAAATCCGTCCCTTTGATGTAGAGGTGGTGGGAATCCTGGGGGATAATAGCAAAATGTCCTCCAAGAGGATTTTGGTCAACCTATATGGCAGTCTGATTGATGAGACCGGCGGTGCAATTTCCGGCATGAGCGGCAGCCCGATTTACTTCGGCGGCAAACTGGCAGGAGCACTGTCTGCAGGCTATAAGGATATGTATCCTACTCAGCGCATTATGCTGACTCCTATTGAGGATATGCTGAAGATATGGCAGTATCCCGATACCCTGAACAGGACGAAGTTTCCCCAGCTGGATTTGAAGCAGCTGAAGGCGGAGAGGGAGAAATTCCAGGCGGCAGAAGCGAAGAAGGAAGTAGCTGGTAAGGCTGATGCGGAGGTACAGGCTGATGCTGCGGCTACGGAGAAAGATGTTGCGGCTGCAGAGAAAGAAACTGCTGATGATGTGTCGGCAGATACAGAGGAAAAGAATACTTATTTTGCCTCCGGCTTTGGCAGCAGTGGGCTGAAGCTCTTGCAGGAGGGCATGGGCAGGCTGGGGATGAAGCTTGACTATGACAATGTGTGGGATGCCGGTGCCTCCGTGATGCAGGCAAGGCCTGATGCGGTGCTGGAGCCGGGCTCCCCGGTAGGGGTGGCACTGTCCGTAGGGGATTTTTCCTTCGGGGCCATGGGTACGGTTACGGCAGTGGATGACAAAAAGATTTTGGCATTCGGGCATTCATACACCCACAGGGGCAACGTCAACTACTTCATGACCGATGCCCAGGTCATCAGTACCATTCACGGCCCTACCAACGGCATGAAGCTGGGCAATGTGAACGGCATCATCGGCCGCATCAACCAGGACAGGAAGGATGGCATCGGGGGTATCCTGGGCCAGATGCCTCAGACTGTGCCGGTCATCGTCAACGTCCATGACAGGGATACCGGCAGAAGCGTAACCTACAATTCCATGCTGGCATATGACGAGGAAGTTGTATCTGTGCTGGCACCTGTGGTGGTGTACAGCTCCATCAGCAATACACTGGATCGTCAGGATGGCTCTACGGCTTCCCTGAAATTCTCCCTGCGCAGCAATTATGGCGAGAAGGGCCTGATTGAGCGCAGGAACATGTTTTATGATGCAGAGGATGTGGCGAAGGTTTCCATCGGGGAGCTGAACGACATTCTCGGCGTTATCCTGGGCAACAAGGAAAAGGAGCCTGACCTGCTTGACCTGAAGGTGGATGTGACCGTGGAGCGTGGCAGGAAGACTGCTACCCTGATTTCTGCCGTGCCTAGCAAAAAGGATGTGCTGCCGGGGGAGAAGATCACCTTTGACACCACTATCCAGCCATATCGCGGTGAGAAAATCAAGGTGGCGGTGCCGTACACCGTACCGAAGAATCAGGCACCTGGCAATCTGGCTCTGGATGTGCATGGTGGCGGACTGGTGAATGTAGCCAAAATCATGCTGGCGCAGCAGGCAGCCATTGATGCAGGCGTCAATATGGATGAGGAGCCGCCTGTCAGCGTTCAGCTGCAGGATATGCTGTCTGGAAGCTGCAACAACGAAATCATCATCGAGTCCACCGTGGTAGTGCCAAAAAATGATGAGGAGCTGAAACAGAGCATAAAAAAGGCGAAGAAGATGGCAGAGCAGATGGCGAAGCAGGATAAGGGCGGTGCCGGGCAGAAGAGGGAGACCCAGGAACCGGCTCCTGTAAACAAGGCTGCCACCGAGTACATTATTGAAAATATCATTCATACCAATGTGAATGTGCTGGAAAAGAAATAAGGAAATGAAAGCTGCGCAGGTTTCAGTTAATTTTCACTAACTACTATTATCATGTAACGTGGGAATTTTATTGGCTGATTCTGTGCAGTTTTTTCTTTACTTAGTAATTTAGACTTGCTAAAATAAGAGACGGATTAATATTTTATGGAGGGTGACTGGTTATGTTCACTCGCTTTCTCGAATACATAGGAACCAAAGTGCTGGATGCCCTGTACTTTGTGGGGGATGTGATGCTGCTCTTTGGGGGGGCGATAAGGCAGATGCCCAAGAAGCTGCGCCCTAGGCACATACTGCATCAGATGTCCCATCTGGGGGTGGATACACTGCCCATTGTTTCCCTGACCTTGCTGTTCACTGGCATGGTCATGACCTTGCAGATGGCAGGGGAGATGATCAAGTTCGGTGCCGAGTCTACGGTAGGCGGTATAGTGGCTATCGCGGTAGGCCGGGAGCTGGGGCCGGTGCTGGTGGGGGTGGTGGCAGCAGGCCGTACAGGTTCTGCCATGACTGCGGAAATCAGCACTATGAAGGTTACGGAGCAGATTGATGCCCTGCGGGTGATGGCAACCAATCCCCTGGGGTATCTGGTGGTTCCGCGGATGATTGCCTGCATGGTTATGGTGCCCCTTTTGACGGTGTACGGCAATCTGATTGGCGTGCTGGGTGGCTGGGTAGTTGCCTTGAAGTACTTTGGCATCAGCAGCTATGTTTATTGGCATTCCATTGAGCAGTTTGCCGATGGGGCGGATTTTTATGCCGGGCTCATCAAGGCAATGGTCTTCGGACTGGTTATCGCCACAGTAGGCTGCTACTACGGCATGCGGGCTCCTGCCGGTGCAGAGGGTGTCGGCACGGCAACTACCCGGTCGGTGGTTGCTTCTATTGTTGTCATATTTATGCTGAATGTTATCCTTTCCTGGATGCTTTACTGATGTGGGATGTAGATGGAGGGATGATATGATAAAAATCAGGGATGTGTGCAAGAGCTTTGGCAGCCATGAGGCACTGAAGCACATCAATCTTGATATAGTTGAGGGGGAAACCCTGGCTATTATAGGCGGCTCCGGCTCCGGCAAGAGCACGCTTTTGCGGCTTTTGATCGGGCTGGACAGGCCCACCAGCGGCGAGATTTACATCATGGGCAGTCCCATTGCCAATATGAGCGAAAAGCAGCTGGATGAGCTGCGCATGAACATGGGTATGGTCTTTCAGTATTCTGCCCTGTTTGATTCCATGACCGTGGGGGAGAATGTGGCATTCGGCCTACGGGAGCACACGGATTACCCTGAGGAAAAAATCAGGGCGATTGTGGCTGAGAAGCTGGAGCAGGTGGGATTGCCCGGTATAGAGGACTCCATGCCGGGGGAGCTGTCCGGCGGCATGAAAAAGAGGGTGGGGCTGGCACGAGCTATTGCCTTCAATCCGAAAATCATTTTTTATGATGAGCCAAGCTCGGGACTGGATCCCATTATGACAGCGAAGATTGATGAGCTGATTATTGATACCCAGAAGAAACAGAAGGCGACCTCCGTGGTGGTTACTCACGATATGGCAAGTGCCTGCACCATTGCAGACCGCATTGCCATGATCTACGAGGGGGAGCTGATTGCCGTGGAAACGGTGGAAAATTTTCAAAAGCTTGAGGACTCGCGGGTACAGAGCTTTTTGCAGCGGATGTATGTGGGAAGGGAGGCACGCAAATGAAGACAGAAGTGAAGGTAGGTGCCTTTACCCTGCTGGGGGTGGTGCTGCTGGTGGGCATTATGGCTCTTTTGAGCGGCATACGGCCAGGTGGTGACAAGGGCTACAATCTGAGCATCGGCTTTCCCCAGGCCATCGGCCTGACCTCCGGCAACGATGTGTGCTATGCAGGAGTGAGGATTGGCAAGGTAAGCAGGGTGGAGCCATCCGGCCTTGGGGTGGTGGCTGATGTAGTCATAGAGGATAGCGTAAAAATTCCGAAGAAGTCTAGCGTGATTGTTACCTCCAACGGTGTCATGGGGGGCAAGTTCATCAACATAACACCTGCACAGGATGCCGATATGGAGGACTGCTATGTACCAGGGGATTTTCTCTATGGTTTGCAGGAGGCAACCATGGATGACATGATGGCAAATCTGAATACGGCTGTGCTGAAGGTGCAGACCTTGCTGGATTCCATGAATGATGTGCTTGGTGACAGGGAGACTCAGAAGGCGTTGAAAGAGGTTTCCATGAACATGCGGAACATCACTGCCAACATTGACAGGCTGACAGGTACCTTGGCGGAGATGGCAGCCAGCAATCAGGGGGATGTGCGCCAGATGGCACAGAACCTGAGCAGGATGACAGGCAGCCTGATGCGGGCGGCAGACAGCCTGGAGGTGCTGGTATCCACCTTCAACGGCAACGGTGAGACCGGGGCTAACCTGAAGGAAGCTATCGCCAACCTGTCCGCTACCAGCAAGCGCATCGACAACATGGCATCCGCCCTGGAGGGGGTAGTGACTGACCCTCAGGTGGCAGAAGACCTGAAGGCAACCCTGCATAGTGTCCGGGGTGTCAGCGAGCGTGCCGACAAGATGATGGGGAAGGTTTCCAGCATCAAGACGGAGGGAAGCTTGGAGACCATGTACAGCGGCAAGGAAGACCGCTGGCAGACCGGCATCAGCATGGATATCCGCCCTGATGACAGCAGCTTTTTGCGGCTGGGGCTCAATGATATAGGGGAGGATAACAATATCAACTTTCAGGGGGGCATGTCCCGGGGGTTTTTCGGTGCCAGGGCAGGGGTGATTGACAGCAAGGCAGGTGTCGGCATCGATATCGGCAGCAAAAAGCTGAATTTGTCCGTAGATGGCTATGACCCCAATGATTTTCGCCTGAAATCCAGGCTGCAATACGAAATTGCCAAGGATACATATCTTTTTACCCAGGTAAATGATATTAACAAGGCGGATAAGCGTGCCACCTATTTCGGTTTGCGGAAAAGCTTTTGATAAAGGCAGTTTCAGGTATTTCAGCTATTTTTCAGATGCTATAATTTATTATTATTTATGTTATTTATATATTTTTTTGTACAGGTTGCATGATATTTATGGTTTGTTTGCAAGGTGTTAAAGGTTTTAGGGAGGAATTTGTTTTGAAAGGCAATAATACTTTTAAGAAGCTCAGTGGTCTGGTACTGGCAGGCATGATGTCCATGTCGGTGGCCAGTGCGGAGCACATGGATCTTACTTTGGAGGATAGCGTAAGGCTGGCTCTTGATAACAACTACAGCATCAAGGAGCAGGAGGCCGATTATGACAGTGCCGTGTGGGCAAGGCATCAGGCAAGGCGCACGGCAGGTCCGAAGCTGAACTGGGAGAGCAAGGCTACCAAGCTGGGCGGGGATTGGTATGATGCCAATAAGCTGGACAGGGCTTTTGGCAACGGCCTTACCCTGACCTTCCCTGTGTATACCGGTGGACAGCTGGAAGGAGCAATCAAGGCAGCTGATTTGGGCATGAATGCTTCCGAGCTGGGGCTGGAGCTGGCCAAGCAGAAGGTAAAGGCTGGTACTATGGCAGCTTATTACAAGGCATTGCAGGCACAGAACCAGATCAAGGTGGCAGAGGATTCTGTGAATACCCTCACCGAGCATCTGAAAAACGTAAATGCCCAGTTTGCTGTGGGCACTGTGGCAAAGTCTGACGTGCTGGGAACCCAGGTGCAGCTGGCCAATGCTGAGCAGAATTTGATTACTGCCAATAACAGCTATGATGTGGCAGTGGCATCCCTGAACAACATCATGGGTGTAGCTACCGGCACGGAGCTGAACCTGACAGACAGCCTGGAGTATACTGCTTATGAGATTCCGTTGGAGGAATGCACCGAGTATGCCATGGAGAACCGCCCTGATGTGCTGATAGCCGACTACAAGGTGGCGATTGCCCGGGCAGAGGTGGAGCAGGCAAAGGCAGGCTACCGTCCTAGTGTAAGCCTGGCAGCTACCAAGAACTGGCAGGGTGAGGATCCATTCGGTTCCGATGAGGATGATGCCCGTTATGCCCAGAATAACAACTGGACGGCAGGCGTAGTGCTCTCCTGGGATATCTGGGACAATCAGGTAACGGAATCCAAGGTGCGTCAGAAGAAGGCGGCTGTGATGAAGGCTGAGGCTGTGGCTGACGATACCCGCCAGACCGGTGACTTGGAGGTGCGCACTGCCTACCTGAACCTGAAGGCTGCGGAAAAGAGCATCAATACCACCAAGGTAGCCGTGGAGAAGGCCCAGGAGGACTACAAGATTGCCCAGGTGCGTTACTCTGCCGGTGTGGGCACTAACCTGGATGTAATGGATGCCGAGGAAAAGCTGACTCAGGCCCAGACCAACTACTACACTGCCCTGTACAACTACAATTCCAGCAAGGCAGACCTGGATCGTGCTATGGGCATCATGGTGGATCTGGACATCAAGAAGCTGGCACTGGATACTTCTGCCAATAAAGGTTAAGCATTGAGATAAATATAAATAAGCCTCCTTATAGGCTTGAAGATGGGCTGTGGCAGCTTGCCGCAGCCTGTTTTTTTCGCCTGTGCCCATCAGGGGAAGTTTTAATCTATATAAAAATGAATGTAATTCATTTTTTGCTTTCATATTTGGCGATATTCATATATAATAAAAAGATGTGGAGGTGTTTTTTATGGCTGAAGCGATGGGCAGGCGGGAGCAGAAGAAGCTGATGGCGCGAAGCAGGATTCTTGAGGCGGCAGTGGCGCAGTTTGCCAGCTGCGGCTTTCAGGCGGCTTCGGTGGCGGATATTATGAAGGCAGCCGATATGGGGCTGGGAACCTTTTATAATTATTTTGCTTCCAAGGAGGAGCTGCTGCACTGCCTTTTGGATGGTCTGGCGGTGCAGCTTCGGCAGCATTTGCAGGAGCTGCAGGAGCAGAGGAAAGGCCATGCAGAGATTTTGCGTGAAATGGTCATGCTGACGGCACGGCTGGTGGGACAGAATAAATATGTCCTTCCCCTGTTCCTCAGTGCCGGGGAAAAGGCAGGGGGCAGGGAGCTGGCCGCAGGTTCGGCAGGACAGGCAGCACAGGCGGATGCGTCCGAGGCGTGTCCGATGGCTGACGGCCATGCCCACGGGCCTGCCTTTATGGGCATGTTTTTGCAGCTGGTGCAGGCAGGTCAGCAGGGGGGCGAATTCCGTCAGGATGTGTCGGCAGAGATTATCACGGAGATGTTCCACTCACTTTTTCAGGCGGCGGCTTTCAGCAGCCTGCCCCTTAGCTTTGAGGAGAACATCAATATGAAGCTGAAGCTGATTATTGACGGCATATGCGCGAAGTAAGCAGGCTGCCAGGCTGAATCGGGGAATATCGTATAATTGTGTATAAAATAATTCATTATATAAGGTGAGAGTAAATTTATGATAAGTGTAACCAAGCTTTTATTTGCCAGGGAGTATTATGGTGATTCCCTGCGCTATACAAAATCCGCCCACGCCATGCGGAATGGGGCCGGTGAGGGCATGGGGCCGGTGGTGGTGTGGAATTCCACCAAGACCTGCAACCTGAAATGCCGTCACTGCTACATGAGCTCTGACAGCAAGAAATATCAGGATGAGCTGACCACGGCGGAGGCAAAGGCTTTTATTGATGACCTGGCGGATTTTCATGTGCCGGTGCTGCTGTTTTCCGGCGGTGAGCCGCTGATTCGCCCTGATTTCTTTGAGCTAGCGGAATACGCCCAGCAGAAGGGGGTGCGCCCTACCCTGTCCACCAACGGCACCTTGATTACCCGGGAGGTGGCTGCCCATATCAAGGAGATTGGCGTAGGTTATGTGGGGATTTCCCTGGACGGACTGCAGGACGTCAATGACAAGTTCCGGGGCGTGGAGGGTGCCTTTGAGAAGGCCATGGCAGGCATTCAGAACTGCGTGGCTGTGGGACAGCGTGTAGGCTTGCGGTTTACCATCAACCACCACAATATTCAGGAGCTGGACAATATTTTTGATTTTATCGAGCGTGAGAATATCAACCGTGTCTGCTTCTACCATCTGGTGTATTCCGGCAGGGGCAGCGCCATGCAGGACCAGGATGTGACGGCAGAGGAATCTCGCCGTGCCATGGATACCATTATCCGCCGGACGAAGGATTTTGAGAACAGGGGACTGGAAAAGGAAATCCTGACGGTGGACAATCACTGTGACGGCGTGTACATGTATCTGAAGGCTGTGGCAGAGGGCAATGAGGCTCAGGCAGAGCAGATAAGGAAGTATATCGCCATGAACGGAGGCAACCGCTCCGGCATTGCCTTCGGTGAGGTGGATCCTTTCGGTTATGTGCATCCTGATCAGTTTACCCAGCATCATACCTTTGGCAACGTCCGGGACAGGAAGTTCAGCGAGATTTGGCAGGATACATCCCATCCCATTATGGCAGGGTTGAAGGACAGGAAGCCTCTTTTGAAGGGGCGTTGCGCTAAATGCAGGTTTCTGGATAACTGCAACGGCAATTTCCGCACCCGGGCGGAGGCAGTGACCGGGGATTTCTGGGAGTCAGACCCGTCCTGCTATCTGACGGATGAGGAAATCGGCATAAAGGGAGGCAGCAACTGATGATCGTTTCTTGGAATACCACTAACGCCTGCAATATGTACTGCGACCACTGCTACCGGGATGCAGGCTGCAAGGCGGAGGAAGAATTGTCCACGGCAGAGGCAAAGACGCTTTTGGAGCAGATTGCCAGGGCAGGCTTCAAGATTATGATTTTTTCCGGCGGCGAGCCTCTTATGCGGCCTGATATTGTGGAGCTGGTGGCCTATGCTGCCGACCTGGGGCTGCGGCCTGTCTTCGGCACTAACGGCACATTGATTACCCTGGAGATGGCACAGAAGCTGAAGGCTGCCGGTGCCATGGGCATGGGGATTTCCCTTGACTCCATGGACAGGGAGAAGCACAACAAGTTCCGCAAATTCCCGGGGGCCTGGGAAGGGGCGGTGCAGGGCATGCGCAACTGCCGGGCGGCAGGGCTTCCTTTTCAGATTCATACCACGGTGATGGAGTGGAACAATCACGAGCTGGAAGCTTTGACGGATTTTGCCGTGGCAGAGGGGGCGGTGGCACATCACTTCTTCTTTTTGGTGCCTACAGGCAGGGCGAAAACCATTGAGGCGGAGTCCCTCCGGGCGGAGGCTTATGAGGACACCTTGACGCGGATTATGAAGAAGCAGCAGGAAGTGGAGATTGAGCTGAAGCCTACCTGTGCGCCGCAGTTTTTGCGGATTGCTGCCCAGATGGGCTTGAAAACTCGTTTCCGCAGAGGTTGTCTGGCAGGAACGGCTTATTGTATAATTAGCCCAAGGGGCAAGGTGCAGCCTTGTGCTTATCTCAATATGGAGCTGGGGGATGTACGCCAGACTCCTTTTGATGAGATTTGGAAAAACAGCGAGGTTTTGAACAAGCTGCGCACCCTGGAGTATTCCGGGGGCTGCGGCAGCTGTGAGTACAAGAGGGCCTGCGGCGGCTGCCGTGCCCGGGCGGCTTATTATCATGAAGGGGATTATATGGCAGAGGAGCCGTGGTGCTTGTACCATGGAAGAAAAGGACAATGACCATGACCATGACATAATCCGCGCTCTGCATACTTTGAGTACATTTCATATGCAGAGCGTAGTTCGTGGTATACTATACGTTATTTGTTTTTTTACGATTGATAGGGGTGTTTGTATGATTAAGGTGATTTTTTCGGATATGGATGGTACGCTGCTGGATGAGAACAGCCAGCTGCCGGAGGAGTTTGATGAGGTGATGGCGGAGCTGAAGAAGCGGGGGGTTATTTTTGCGCCTACCAGCGGCCGCCAGTATTTTGCCCTGCTGCATCAGATGGGCAAGTACATAGATGATTTTCTCTTTTTGGCGGAAAACGGCGCTTTTTCCTGCTACCGGGGGGAGGAAATGTTTTCCAGCGTGATTGACAAGCAGGAATACATGAAGGTGCTGAACAAGGCACTGTCCCTGGGGAATATCTATCCTGTGGTCAGCGGCAAGAAAAAGGGCTATGTGCTGCGGCACTGGGAGCCTTATTTCGGGGAGCTTGACAAGTATTATACCCAGGCTGAGTACGTGGACAGCTTTGAGGATATTGATGATGATTTCATTAAGCTGGCCATCGCTGACAATGACGAGGAAGATTCCGTAAAGAATATCTGGGAGCCTCTGTCGGAGGTGGACACTTATCTCCATCGCACCCTCAGCAGCAACGTGTGGGTGGATTATCTCAACCCTGAGGCCAACAAGGGCTGGGCGGTCCGCAAGGTGCAGGAGAAGTTCGGCTTCAAGCCGGAGGAATGTGCGGCCTTTGGTGACTACATGAACGACTATGAGATGATGCAGGAGGTTTACTACGGCTACGCTATGGAAAATGCCCATCCTGACCTGAAGAAGGTGGCAAGGTTCCAGTGCAGGAGCAATAAAGAGCATGGCGTTATGGAGCAGATTAAGGAATTTATCCGTCAGGGACTGATTTAAGGCAACAGTTTGAGGCGGCAGTGGTTTTAGGCGGTAAGTGTGGCTAAGAGAAGAAGGTTTGGTAATGAAATACGATTATCACATGCACTTTGAGTATGGTGACTATGATGTGGAATGGGTAAAGGGATTTTTTGAGGCAGCGGTTGCCAGGGGGCTGGATGAAATAGGCATCTCCGAGCATACCCATACCTTTCCTGAGTTTGAGCAGCTTTATTATGATGACCTGATTTTGGATGACTCCTTTGTGGGCAGCTTTCAGAAGAAATGGCTGAAAAAGAATAAATTCAAGCACACCCTGGATGATTATTTCGCCTTTATGGAAAAGCTGAGAAGCCTTGGCTACAAGGTAAAGACCGGCATCGAGGTGTGCAATTTCCAAAATCAGGCCAAGGTCAGGGAAATCCTTGAAAAATATGATTTTGACTATGTGATAGGCTCTATTCACTTTATCCGGGGCTGGGCCTATGATTCGGTGGAAATCAAGGATGAGTGGCAGCGCCATTCACTGCGGGATATTTATGAGTGGTATACCCAGGAGATAGAGCACCTCTGTGCCGGGGGGCTGTACGATGTGCTGGGGCATCCTTTTAACCTGCGGCTGTACAAGTTCCTGCCGGATTTTGATGTGACGCCTTATTTGGTCAGGGCGGCTGAGGCCTTGAAAAAGGCTGGCATGGGCATCGATGTGAACACGGGGACATTCTACCGCTACCCTATTGCGGAGATTTCACCATATCCTGATTTTATGAAAATTGCGGCGGAGTATGGGCTGCCGATTATCACTTCCTCGGACTCCCACAAGCCGGAGGACTGCGGCAGCTATATTGATGATGCCATTGAGTATGTAAAGGGCTTCGGTTATACCGAGGGAATGATATTTGACCAGCGCAGGAGAATGATGGTGCCTTTGGGCTGATGAGTTGTGCAGCCTGTGCCTGACAGGGGTGCTGGCTGGTAGGAAAGGCGGAATAGCTATGAAGCTGGATTTTTCGGGACTGCCTGGCTTTGAACAGGCGGCAGGCTGGATGAACGATGTGCTGAAGGGGGATGCAGGCAGCTATTCCCTGATTTTGGACTGGGCTTATAAGATGGCTGCCAATGCAGATTTGCCGGGGCTGGACAGTGCAGATGAGCTGGCAAGGGAATATCTTGCCAAGAGCGGCACTTTGGCAGAGCGGACTGACAAGCTCATCAAGGACTATCAGTTCAAGACCGGGCTGATGGGGGCTGCTACCGGTGTGGGCGGCATGATGACGCTTCCTATCAACCTGGTCAGCAGTACCCTTTTGCAGATGCGCATGGCGGCGGCTATTGCCCTGATGGGTGGCTGGAGGCTGGAAGATGAAAAGGTGAAGAAGGCACTGATTCTCTGTGCACTGGGCTCCAAGGTAATGAATAAGCTGACTGCTACGGTGCTGGAAAAGGCAATGCAGAAGGCGGCCGTGAAGCTTACAGGCAAGGTGCTGGGCAAGAGCCTGCCGCTGATGGGGGCGGTGCTGAGCGGTGCCATTGATGCGACTGCTACCAAGACTATCGGCAAGGCGGCAAAGCAGTGGTTTATTACTGATGTGCCTGAGGTGCTGACAGTAGATATGGAGTAATTTCAGTTTATCGTTATGCTTGATTGTTACTTCGTGCATAAACTGACGTAGTTTGATATTTCGTGGACTCTTTTCAGACTAAAAATGGGCTGAGCGGGACAGCTACCCATAGAAAACGCGCTCTCGCTCCTAGTTGTGCCTCGCGTTACTAACATTCATCTATCGCCTGCGGCTCTGATGAATGAAGTAACGAGGCACAACAAAGGTTTTCTATGGGTACTGTCCTCACTCATCCCTTTCTTTGTCTGAACAGATATAAACAAAATGATAGAACAGCATATGTTGTTTGCTACCATAGTGCTACATACAGCTTTACGAATAAGCCTGAAATAGGGGGCGGAAAGGCTGGCGAGATCTGATACTGCCAATGTATTTGCAAGCATTTTTTAGAACTTATATATTATGTTTTTGCTGAAAGTATGATACAATACAAGTGTTGTAGGATTATGCCTGCGGGGCGGACGCGGTATGCAAATTATGCAATACCGTTATCAATGATACGGAATGATGGTCGCTCTATAAATAAGGCGGTGGGT
>JBJDWY010000169.1:0-5058 GCA_051866255.1 Anaerovibrio sp.
ATTTCATTCAGTATATGCACGAAGTAACAAACCAGCACTACGACAAACTGAAATTCATTTTATTTGGATGCGGGATTGTGGCTCGGCATATTCCATTCCTATCACTCCGTGCAGCTCTTCAGTCAGATAATTTTCCAAAGCCTCTGCATCAAGGTAGCCGATGCTCTGATAATCCAGCGTGGCATCCGGCAGGCAGAGCCCGGCGTATGTATCACCGCCTGAGGCGAGGAATTCAATCATGGCAATGGAGTAGATGGCATCCGGCTGGAAGGGGCGATTGCCTACTTCTTCAATCGTGACACGGCTTCCCGGCAGGGCAGGAGCATAATAGCCGGAGTCCGGGTATGGCTCGCCCTTGCAGTACTCAACGGCAGTATTGACCGTATATCTGATGCCGGCTACCTGCGGAAAGGAGCCCATAGCCTCAGGTGTATAGGCAGTGGCAGCCTCCATGATTTCCAGCAGCTTGCTGCCTGTGATTTTCACGATGTATAGCTGGTTGTTGTAAGGATTTATGCTGTAGAGCATGCTGCGTGTAATCGCCCCCGGCACAATGCCGCTGCGGATACCGCCGCCGTTGCAGATAGCAGCGTCCACGGCACCGTTCAGCACATTTGCCTGAGATGCCTGCCAGAGAACAGCATCAGCACAGAAATCCCCCGAATTGGTTTCCATGGTGCGGACGCCGGGTGCACGGTTGCCGTTCAGTGTCACCAGGGATTTTCCTATCACCTGCCCGAGATTGGCAGATACCTGGTCCCTGGCAGACTGCATCAGCAGCTTCACTTTCGGATTTTCGGCAGTGTATTCACCGAAGGCAATCATTTTTTCCGTCCATTTGCCGTTTTCGTATACAATGCAGCCGATGTTATTCGTATGGCAGCCGGTTTCTGCCAGCAGGGTCTTGCCTGCATATTTATTTTTTACCTGATGGTCATGGCCGTCAATGAAAATATCAATGCCGCTGGTATGGGATAGCAGGTCTTCGGAGCCGTTTTCCGTGTCATCCTCTATGCTGCCCAGATGTCCCAGGGCGATAACCAGGTCACAGCCCTGCTCGCTAAGCTCCTTTGCGGCAAGGCTGGCAGATTGCCACATCTCCCTGCCCTGCAGGAAGGTCAGCCCCCGCACATTCTTTGGTGAAGTGCTGGTGATGGTCTGGGGTGTAGTCAGTCCCAGAATGCCGATTTTCAGGTCATTTTTTTTGATAATTGTATAGGGGCGGATAAAATTTTTGCCACTGGCTTCGATTCGTATATTGGCGGAAACGTAGGGAAACAAAGCCTCTGACATGCGTTCCTTCAGTACTTCCTGCCCGTAATCAAATTCGTGGTTGCCCAGGGTGGCGGCATCGTATCCGGCAGCGTTCATAAACTGAATGGCGGATTTTCCCTTGCTGAAATTCACCAGATTGTTGTCCTGAATGGCATCTCCTGCATCCAGAAGCAGTACCTGGTAGCCATCAGCCTCCAGCTTCTGCTTGAGGCTGGCTATTACAGCCATGCCGTTGTGGCCGTCTCCGTATTCGTCATAGCCGTGGGTATCGTTGGTATGCAGGATAACCAGCTTGCTGAAATCGGCTGCCAGGGCTGACTGGCACAGCATTATCAGCATAATCAGCAACACGAATGTTTTGCGCAAAAGGTGCATAAATTCTCCTCCTAACTGTTATGGTATTAACATCTGCTTATAATTATACAGCCTTTATTGCCTTTCGGCTATCTTTTCACTAGGTTTTCTTTATTTCATCGGTGTAGGAAAAAAGCATTTTAATCATGTTTACAGCCATTTCCTTTTCCGCCTCGCTTTTGCCATCAAAAAGCTGGCTCAGGCGTTTCAGGTTGATGTCATTGGCGTGTTCGTTAATGTAGTCGGTCAGCAGGTAGTCTATGGTGACACCAAGGCGGTTGGCAATGGGAATCAGCTTGTCCAGGGTTACATTGCGGTCGCCGCGCTCAATCTGGCCAAGATAGGCTGTGGAGATGCCGATATATTCGGATAGCTGTTCCTGGGTTAGATTTAGGCGCAGTCGCTCCTGCCGTATGCGCCTGCCAAGCTGTTTGTAATCCATGGGCTGTTTTCCTCCTTGCAACTATGAGCATGATTCCATGATACAAAAATTCAGTTTAATGCTTAATATGCTGATAGCTTTATTTAGATATACTAACAGTTGTATTTTTGAGAAAATTTAGTATAATAAAAGAAAAGGATTTCTTTGCAGCCTATTGAATGCAAAGTAGCCGGGCTGGTGCATTATCTTGTGTATCGCATTAAAGTGATAATTAGGAGGATTGATTGTATTATGTGGAAAAAGTTGTTATCAGGGGGAATTGCGGCAACGGCTCTGCTGGCAGGGCTGGTGCTGGGCAATAGCAGCTGTGCAGAGGCTTCGTCTCAGACAAATCTAGGCAAGGAAAGGATTTTTAACTCGCCTGTTATCAGGCAGCAGGTACAGGCAAAGACGTATCCCACCATCAATATTGGGTATATTGTGGTGGGCGATGATGCCATGATTTTGGATGATTTGACGATGGGATATATCCGCCGTATGCTGAATGTAAAGTTTCCGGGGGATTTTTATCCGCCTAAGCGCATGGAAAGCACTAACGGCGTATATCAGCACGGCAGGAGAAACTATAGCGATAAGTATAATTTAGTGGAAGCCAGGGATGTGCAGATGAAGGAGCTGGAGAAGCTTGAGCGCATGTATCAGATAGTGCCTAAAGAAGAAACGACCAGTAAAACGAAAACAAGTATGACATCTAATTCACAGGCACTTGCTTCTGTGGGCATTTTTGGCATAGGCGTAGGTATAGGTGGTGCTGCATCTTCATCTTCTGTAAGTCATGGAAGTGATACAACGACAGTAAAAAATACGGACTCGTTGGGAGTAGATAATTCGTATTCGTTTACTGAGCATTTGTCCATGTTGCCTAAAGAAGATTATGTTTCTTTTGCTCGACAGCTAGCTGCAGAAGGCAAGGCAGATTATGATTACTTGGTCATGTTTAACATTCATAATTTCAATCAGCAGGTTTCGGGTAAATTTTTAGGCAAAAGTATGTGGAATGACTTTTGTATATCCGTGCGGGCAATAGATATAGCAACTGGGGAATACATTGACCGTCGTGAATATCGCAAACGTGGTTATTCAGCAAGTGGGTTTGGTTCTCCAAGCTGGCGCAGGGGGATGCGCAGGGCGATTGTAGATGGCATGATTGAGTGCTTTGATAATCTGCCTATCGGCAAGTATTCAGTTTGCGACAATCCATATTGTGCAAGGCGGCAGCGTGAAATTCAGGAGGAGGCTGTTCTAGGCAAATCCAGGCGCCATTGTGTAAATCATTGCCATACCCTGGATAATTGTGATGACCATCTGGTGAATTACGCCATTGATGCGGATTTGCCATCGGGCTATGTAAATAATGAGCATGAACGGGTGGACTGACTTTCCGTCATGCCAGGTGAATATTAAACAAGCAAGGAGCTGGCGGTATCTGAAAAGGTTTTCATAAGCTGATAACTTTTCACTGTTTTGCAATGCTATGATAATTCTGACAGTAATGTAGTAATATTGCAGCAATGCTATGGTTTGCAAAAAATGGAGTGATTGGTTTATGGAAAAAGCTTTGCAGAATGAAAATCTGTCCATTGTGGTAAATTCCTTTGGCGGGGCACTGAGTTCCATCAGGGACAAGGATGGAACGGAGTATTTGTGGCAGGGGGATAAGAAGTATTGGAGCGGTCAGGCACCGGTGCTTTTCCCTATCTGTGGCAGCCTGCGCGATGATAGGGCGGTGATTGGCGATGGCAAGGAAACCTGCATGCCAAGGCACGGTATCGTGAGAAAGAAGGAATTTGTGCTGGAAAAGGCAGACGGTGAGGAAATCGTTTACAGCATAGCTGCGGATGAGTCCACCTTGGCGCAGTATCCTTATAATTTTAAGCTGTTTATTTCTTACAGGCTTTCCGGGAAAACTATAGAGATAAAATATACTGTGGAAAATCGCGGTGCTGTTGTTATGCCGTGTTTCCTGGGGGCGCATCCGGGATTTAACTGCCCATTGACTGATGATACGGTGTATGAGGATTATTATCTGGAATTTGAGCAGGCAGAGGACTGTACGGCAGCTGTCAATCATCCTGATACCGGGCTGGTGGACAGGCAGTCACGTCAGCCGTTCTTGCATGGGACAAACAGGCTGCCTCTTGATTATAAGTATTTTGCGGTGGATGCTGTTACCCTTGACAGGCTGAAATCCCGCAGGGTGCGCTTGGCAACGGAGAAGCACAATAAGGGCATTGAGGTGGATTTTGCAGATTTTCCGTATCTCATTCTCTGGTCCACTGCCAACAAGAGCCCGTTTATTGCCCTTGAGCCATGGAGCGGACTGTCCACCTGCACTGATGAAGGTGATGTGTTTGAGGAAAAGAAGAATGTCAGCCTGATAGAGCCATTAGGCAAAAAGGAATTTAAGCTGCAAATCAGTATCTTATAAGATTCAGTCTGTAAAAAGAAATTTCAGTTTGTCGTAGTGGTTGATCGTTACTTCGTGCATATACTGACTGAAATGATTTGGTAGTTCGTGGACTCTGTTCAGACATTTAAAAGGGACAGGTAGCGGCAGTACCCATAGAAAACTCGCTCTCGCTCTTAGCACAGCCTCGCGCTTCTAAGCTCCTGCGTCGCTTACGCTCGCACTCGCTAAGAAGCGAGGCTGCACTCAAGGTTTTCTTTGGGTACATGCCGCACCTGTCCTTCTTTGTGTCTGAACAGATACAACAGAATAATTCAACTGCCTTCAATTAGTATGAAACTGTAGCAACTAGTTTGACTTTACGAGCAAGCCTGAAAAGGGGGGCCGGGAGGCTGGCGAGACCTGCTACTGCCAGTATGCTTGCAAGCATTTTACAGAACTTATATATTGTACTTTTACTGAAAACATGATACAATACAAGTGTTGCAGGATTATGCCTGCGGGGCGGACGCGGTATGAAAATACCGTTATCAATGATACGGAATGATGGTCGCTCTATAAATAAGGTGGTGGGTTCTGC
>JBJDWY010000170.1:0-22836 GCA_051866255.1 Anaerovibrio sp.
AAAACTTACATATATCGCCAAAGTAACGATCAACCACTACGACAAACTGAAATTTACTCAGCTGCACTGCTCACACCATTTTCTATCCTGATTTTATACGGCCTTGAAACCTCTGACTCATTTCTGGCATTCCTGAACATGAACTGATGTATATAGTCACCATCAGGTAATGGCACGTTGTACAAAGCCAGTTCATCCTGCAAGGTAAATGTATCGCCCGGCTCCAATTCGGACAGCTCCCCGTTTTCATCAACTGTCTGGCGCAGAATCGTAATCTTGTCGCCAATACCCGGCAAGCCGCAATACATATTTGCATACTTCAGCGCACTGTTTTGGAGCATCGGCTGGGTATACATAGGATAGAAATTCCCATCGGCAGTATCCAGGACAAACTGCAAATTCACCCTGGTGCCATTAACCTCCATAGGTGTCACAAACAGGCGATAATCATCATTATACGCATACAGGAAAGTACTGATAATATGCCCGTTCAGGGACAGCCATTCAGTCTCTGCACCATCTGTGAAAATGCCATTATCCCAATCGCCTCTTACTCTGTCATCGGAACCAAGAAAATAATTTTTTCCCTGGGGATTTACCTGCACATTGATTCCCTGCACTGTTTCCACTTTTTCGGCATTCTCAGGCCCTATATTGACCGCTATCATGCCATTCTCATCAGGATAACTGTCCCAGTCACGCAATTTTTTGATATCTATGCCCTTGTCACCTGCAATATCCTTATAAACCCTGGCAAAATCCTTATTGGCCACTGTAAGCTTATTGTACCATTCAACGGCATTTTTATTGCCATCCAAAGGATAGTACATAGAAATACCATGCGAAGACTGTCTGTATTTACCATTGGCATTATACACCACGGCTTCATCGATTGCTGACATCAGCGCCTCCGACTCCGCCGGGGTCACATCCTTGGTATTATTTGCCAGTGCCCATATATCCACCATGTTGTAATAGCCGCCAAGCTTATTATTGCCGCCATAATTATCAGCATAAAATGTTTCCCGGTCCAGCCTGGTCAAAAAAGCTTTATCCTGCTCCGCCAGTTTCCGCAATGCCTTGCCATAATCACTATAAGCCTTGTTCAGCTTATCCAGCTTGGTCAAATCAATGACCGAGACAGTGCCAAAATAAGTTTCTACAGAGTCCCCCCTTCTTGCTATATCCTCCGCTATATATTTGGCAAAATCATCAGATTTGATATAAGCATCATTATTGAGACAAGCCAAAACAGGCTCCAAGCTCATAAATGTATCAGTGGCAATTTCCTCGGAAGCAATCATATAATGAGCTATGTCCTTAAAACAGTTGGCTGTCTCAATATTGCTCATCAGGCAGGCACTAAACATGACAAAATCCAGGGGCGGCGTCTCCCTGTCAGGCTGCAAAGTACTGTACACCGCCTCATGCAGCTGATTCAAGTCCATCATATTGCCTGTTCTCTCATCATAGCATACCCCGTACAGAGCCCCGCCACCATGATTCCACACCACAAGCCCTTTATTGATGGCCACCGTATCACGAGGCAGCTTCAGAAAATCAGACAGGGAACTGCCCTTTCCCATATCCTCATACTTATCACCTACATCGTATTCGCTCCAGCCTCCTGAACCGCGCTTCCACACCTGCTTTTTATCGATATAGTTCTGCATCATTTCCACATGGGATTTTTTCGCTCCGCCAAACTTCATAATCAGTTCCACATTTTCATCAGTTATGCCCATATCATATATGAGGTCCATGTTTCTGCCCCATGCACCATTCATGCTTTCCGAATCAGAACCACATACATACATGTATATATCCCATTTGTTGGCCGCATAACCTGCACTGCAATTAAACACAAACAATACTGCACATACAATCCCAAAAATTCTCAGCCAAATGCTATGCATAAATATTCCCTCCACACAAAGATTGTATAACCGAATCACTCCCCCTAGCTTATAGTTCTGGAGAGGTAGTGATTCCATTTGCCGGACTCTTATTTTATCATTTTGTGGAAATCTTTAAAGAAGGCGGAGCATATACGACCAAACATATTTACTCCGTCATCATCCTCACGGTCACGCCATTCCTGACGGCTATAAATTTCTTCGCCGGTTGCTGCATCATGGACATGGAACTCAACTTTCTCATATACCACACTGCTGTAATAAGCAGGATGTACAACCGGCACCACGATTTCATCCTCAACCTTCACCCAGTTACCCTTGGAATCCCTGACGTTTTTGTTGACAGTCTTGTTTTCCCAGGTTGTATATTCAGGATGATAGACGGACTTGGTTTCATACTGCAAAACCTTGGCACCTATATACACATCGGCATAATCCTTCAAATTTTTATCAAAAATATCATTAAAGGCCTCCGAATCTTTTTGAGCCAAAGTTTCCAAATCCTGCCCCTGAGCCAATGACATCTTGCGTATCACCGCTTCCGGGGTAATTACCGGGATTTTTTCCTGCATTGCTTTTTCTTCATACATGCCGCCTAAATAACGCTCCCGTACCCCCTCTATATCGGTATCAGAAAAATCCATATCGTAAAGCAGTACAGTTTTAATTGCCTTGAAATTGTAATTTTTGTCCTTGTACTCAACTTTTTCTGCTGATACAGCCTGCATCATAGCCATCAGCAACAAACACACCATCAGCACAAGCCTAAAACTTTTGCCCCAATAACCCTTTTTCATTTTGACCATCCTTTCTTCTGCTGCACACTTATAATTGTATTATTCTACACCAAGCACAATTTTCCTGCCTTTTAGAAAAGAATTTAAACATCCCACACCAAAAAAGTTAAGCAATGTAATAGCCCTATTTCAAGCCTCTCTATACTCTCATAATACCATCAAGATAAAAAGGCTTATCCAAATTACTTGTCAGCTTATCAAAAATGCGGAAGAAAAAATCCAAAAGATTGCCTGACCAATCTCCTGAACCAGAATGTACTCTATCACTCCACCTATTTTCTGTATCGATAATATTGCGATAATCCAAAAAATACTCTGGAAATTCATATAAAATCCTATATTCATACCCAAACATCAATAGGCCCGCTACTGTAGGATGTAACTTGCCATCTGACCTTGCTGCTATTATTTATCGATATCATATCCCCCATAGGAGAAAATCTCCTCCTGCATCGCATGTGCCGGGGCGTTGACTGCTGCCAAAATCCCCAGTGCCACCAGTCCCTGCAGCATCTTTTTCCTTTTCATGCTCCTGCCTCCTTCCATCTAAAACAACCTGCTAACCTTATAATTCTGCATCAAAGGCTAAATTCCTGCCTATATACAAAATTATCACATACAACTAAAAAGTAGCGTTGTTACACCATTCCCTGCCAGGCATAACAACGCTGTTAAAAATATAAAATGCGAAATTTGCTTACTAACACCCTCAGCCCTGATGCTTCAGATATATTCTTTGAATAACGGAAGCAATCTTAAATATCTTGTGCTTATAGCCTGCCTGCTTATTGAAGACCTTTTCCCATTTGCCATTTCCTTCATTGATGTAGCTTGTTACTTTTTCCACATCAATATCACCTGCATCGGCAGCCACCATAAACCTGGCTTTTCCATCACTATCAACCAGGGACATCTCTACAGTATATGCCTGCCCTTCAGTCAGTGTCACCGGCTGCACTAGCTCTATAGTACGATAGCCTGCCCATGCCGGAGTGCCATCCTGCCCGAATGTTCCCTGCTGCTCATAATCCGGCTTTCTGCCATCAGCAGGAACTTCGCGGCAATCCTTGTACACCTTGATAGTATATGACATGCTGTCAGCGGCTGCATATGCGCCCACAGCCTTGATAACATCATTTCCCTTGGTAGTATAGGAAGATGCAAAAGCAGCCGCCCCCGGCAGGGCAATATCTACTACATGACACAGCCTGCCGTATTTTTTCCCGTCATAAGCATCCTCATGGGTAGCAATATAATCAAAGCAGTCCCTATGCAAATCCATATCAAGGGCTACAACATCTTCAATCCCTTTATCTTCATAGGACAAATAATAATCTCCCTTGTCCCCCCAGTCAGTGCCCCAGCTGTTGCGCAAAATCCATGCACCTTTATTTTTTGGCTTGACACGCATACCGCTATGAGAAAAATCGTACTCATCATCCCAGCCGATTAATGTCACAGCATGATTAATCCTGTCAGGCTTGGCATGATAAAAATCCGCCACATCGCTCTGTGACATATTGCCTGTGCTGACTCCCATAATGGCAGCACCGTATTCCAGCAGCATTTGCTTTGCCTTTTTGATATTTTCTTCCCTGCCCAGGTCATTTACCACAAAATAATTGTCCAGATGAACATCTTCAGCAACATAATCAGCAGGAGCAATCAGGGCTTTCCTGTCATGGGTATCCATCCTTTGCAGCCCAATTCCCAGCGCAGAAACAAATTCTAAATCAAAATTGGAAAAACCGCCTCTGTACACCTTGCTGGCAAAGGGCGACATATATTTTTCAGACACTGGCACGCTCGGATGCAATCTGCTGTCGCTCATATCAAGATTAGTTGGCGGAGCCGACTTCATCCATGCTAATGCCCAGGGAGAATACTTCACGGGACTGGTTTCCACATTATAGGCAATCCCCTCCGCCTGCATGTGCTTATAAATATTTGACTCCACTGCCGAAACAGCTGCAAAGGCCCAGCAGGTACCAAAAATGCCCTGATTTTGTACCGGGTTGACCAGCGTCAGTGCCGGATTGTAGTCGCTATGCCTATCTGCCGGGTTAGCCAAATCCATATTATAGTAAGGTGCTGCCAAAAGCTCCGCCTCATTATCTGCTATGACAGGCTCTGCACCCGCCCAGGACATATTGAGGCCTGCCAGAGCTGCTACCAGGCAGCCAGCCACTGCTTTTTTCTTGCAATCAATCATTTTCTTTCTCCTTCCATCAAAAATTGCCATACTGAGCAAATTCCGGGTCCATCTCATACCGGCGCGGCAAGTCCAAATGCGGATTTCTTTGCAGTGCTGCCAGCATGGCTTTCTTGGCCTCCACAGGCATATTCAGCTTGGCCAGGAACCGGCTCTGATTATACAAAATCAACGCCTGATTATCTTTATTATCACTATACAGCTTCATCAATTCCTGCGTATCCAGCAAAGCCATGCGGTAATCCCCCATAGCTTCATGTGCGTTCATGCGGGTAACATACGCCCTTCCTCTGTACATCTGAGGCAAATCCGGCAAATTCAGCAGCCTGTTGGCAAGGGCCTCCGTTTCTGCCCAGCACTCCGGATAATAAACGGAAAAATTTTCTCCCGTCTGCATCATATTTGCCAGCAGTTCCGGCATCTGCTCAGGCGCAGCCAGCTCCTCTGCCCTGCCATAGTCTGCCAGTGCCCCCTCAAAATCACCTATGCCTTCATAATAAAACTTGCCGCGCATCATGTATGCCTTAGCATTCCTCTCATCCAGGGCAATAGCCTTGGCAAAATAATCAAAGCTATCCTTCATATCACCATCACAGCCAGACTTTATGGCAAGTCCGAGATATGCATCTACATTAACATCATCCATGAATAACACCTTCTGGAAGTCATGCCCTGCCTCCTGGCTTCTGCCCATACTCAGGCACAACTTGCCACGCTTCAGCAGCAGCTCAATATTGGCAGGATATTGTTCAAGGGCTTCCGTATAGACTGCCAATGCCGTATCCTGCCTTCCCTTTGCCAGCCACTTATCTGCCTGAGCCTGCCATTTTTCCAGACTCTGAAATTCTGCGGCCATAGCCGGGCTGACAGCAAAATCCATATTGCCAAAAAAATTTACGCCGACAGCTATAGCCAAGACCATCAAAAACCTGAATACCACCATATTCATTCCTCCTTGCTTTTGCAACCCTTCTGACATTTCCTGTCCTGTTCTTCATACGCAAATAAGCCCCAATAATTACATGCATGACAGAATAATATTTTCTACGACATATTGCATTATACCAAAATCGCCCCAGCTTTGCATGAATACATGCCAGGGCAGCCAAATCTCCCCCTCCTTGTTTAATATGCAAAAACAATATTGCACTTGAAACATACTTTTACCAAAAATCTCCTGCACTATCCCTGCCCTGAAAATTTTTGTCATCAAAATGCAATACAAGATAGATTTTTGAGTTGTAATCTTGTATAATATTACTTAAGTTTTTTTCATATCTTTAAGGAGTGGTTTTACATGTTTTTTAGTAAAAAAATAAAGGCTGCTGCCCTGTGCGCAGTGGCTGCCATGTCTTTCGGCCTTTTGGCAGGCTGCGGTTCCGACAATGCCGCCAAGAGCGACAAGACTTACAATGTAGGCGTTGTACAGCTGGTTGAGCACGATGCCCTGGATGCTGCCAACAAGGGCTTTGTAGATGCCCTGAAGGAGCGCGGCTTTGCAGAAGGCAAGAATCTGACCATTGACCAGCAGAACGCCCAGGCTGACCAGTCAAACCTTCAGAATATCGGCCAGCGTTTCATCAATAATAAAGTTGATTTGATTTATGCTATTGCCACCCCGGCAGCACAGACTGTGGCAAACCTGACCAAGGATATTCCAATCGTAGGCTCCGCCATTACCGACTACGAGGCTGCCAAGCTGGTCAAGAGCAACGCTGCTCCGGGCGGCAATCTGACCGGTACCAGCGATATGAACCCTATCAAGGAGCAGATTGATCTCTTGATGAAGATTGCACCGAATGCCAAGACCATCGGCTGCATCTACACTTCCAGCGAAGTAAACTCCGAAATCCAGTTCAAGGCCATGAAGGAATATGCCGAATCCAAGGGATTGAAGGTTGAAGCTGCCACCATTTCCACTGTCAATGATATTCAGCAGGCTGCCCAGAGCCTGGTAGGCAAGGTTGATGCCTTCTACGAGCCTACCGACAACGTCATCGCTTCTGCGATGCCTACCCTGGTTTCCGTCACCAACCCTGCCAAGAAGCCTGTTATCTGCGGCGAGCCAAACATGGTGAAGACCGGCGGCCTTGCTACCTATGGTGTTGACTACTACCAGCTGGGCAAGCAGGCAGGCATGATGGCTGCTGACATCCTGGAGGGCAAAGCCAAGCCGGCTGATATGCCTATCCAGTTCGCTGCCAACCTGAAGGCCGTTGTCAACAAGGCAAATGCTGCCGAACTGGGCATTGCCCTGCCAGCTGAAATCGTTAATGATGCCGAGGTTATTGAATAAAGGCAACACCAAGCGATATTGCACAGATTAATTACTCCGGGCGACAATGCCAGCCAGTACTCTGGCAATGGCGCTGCTGCCCGGAGTTTTTATTGGAAGCATACTTTAGTTAGAATTGCATATCCGACTAATCTAATCTTATTCAGAATGGAGAATTTACTTTGGACTTAATCATTCCTACCATATCCCAGGGACTTTTGTGGTCCCTGCTGGCTATAGGCGTTTACATTACCTTCAGGGTGCTGGATATTGCCGACCTGACCGTAGAGGGCAGCTTCCCTCTTGGGGCTGCTACGGCGGCATCCTGCCTGGTAGCAGGCTGGAGCCCTGTCCCTGCCATGATAGCTGCTGCCTTTACCGGCATGCTGGGGGGCGTTGTCACAGGCATCCTCTGCACCAAGCTGAAAATACCGGCACTCCTGGCAGGCATCCTTACCATGATTGCCCTTTACTCCGTGAACCTGCACATCATGGGCAAGGCAAACCTTTCCCTTCTGCAGGTTGATACGGTATTTTCCCTCTATGCCATTCCGGGCATGAGCCAGGCAAACATGATACTTATCATCGGGCTGATTACCGTAGTGCTGACTGCTGTCAGCTGCTACCTGTTCTTTGGCACGGAAATCGGCGCCGCCATCCGGGCCACTGGCTGCAACCCCCACATGATTCGCGCCAACGGTGTAAACACCGATATCACCATTATCCTCGGCCTGCTGCTGTCCAATGCCCTGGTAGCCTTGTCCGGCGCACTGGTTGCCCAGGCAAATGGCTTTGCCGATGTGGGCATGGGTGTGGGCACCATCGTTATCGGGCTTGCCTCCGTTATTATCGGCGAGGTGCTCTTTGGCACCCGCAGCTTCAAAAACTGCCTGATTTCCGTCATCCTGGGCTCCATTGCCTACAGGGCGGTTATCGCCATCGTATTGCAGATGGGCATGCCGCCAAATGACCTGAAGCTCTTTACCGCTATCCTGGTAGCAGCCGCCCTTTCCATGCCGCTGTTCCAGTCCAAGTTTAACAAGAGAAAGGCGGCGAAGAACTAATGCTAAAAATCGAAGACATTGCCAAGACCTTTAATCCTGGCACCATCACCGAAAAGGTTGCCCTGAAGGGCGTTTCCCTGCACCTTGAGCCGGGAGACTTCGTTACCGTCATCGGCGGCAACGGTGCCGGCAAATCCACTCTGATGAACTCTATAGCCGGAACATTCCCTGTAGACAGGGGACGTATTATCATCGACGGGGAAAATATCACCAAATGGCCGGAACATAAGCGTGCCAAGTACATAGGACGCGTTTTTCAGGACCCTATGATGGGCACGGCTGCCAACATGCAGATTGAGGAAAATATGGCTATCGCCGCCCGGCGGGGCAGGACGCCAACCCTCAGATGGAGTGCACCAGCCGCCCAGCGGGAGTATTTCCGCCAGCAGCTGAAAACCCTGAACCTTGGGCTTGAGGACAGGCTGGAGTCCAAGGTGGGCCTCCTGTCCGGCGGACAGCGTCAGGCACTGACGCTGCTGATGGCAACGCTGGTGGAGCCGAAGCTCCTCTTGCTGGATGAGCATACCGCTGCCCTGGACCCGAAAACAGCCGCCCAGGTGCTGGCTCTTACCAATGAGATTGTCACCAAGCGGCACCTGACTACCCTGATGATCACCCACAACATGAAGGATGCCCTAGCCTGTGGCAACCGGCTGATTATGCTCCACGACGGACGCATCCTCATCGATGTGAAGGGTGAGAAAAAGAAAAGCCTCACCATCAAGGATTTGCTGGCCATGTTTGAAAAGGCTGCCGGCAGCGAGCTGAACTCCGATGCCCTGCTGCTCAGTTAGAGGCTTTCACTGTTAATTTCTTGACATAAAGAGATAAATGTGATAGATTTTACTTAAAGAGAGCTGATTATGGTCTATCGGACATAATCCAAACCGAAAAATCCCCTGCAGATTAGTCACCTGCAGGGGATTTTTTTGCGTTGAATATTTGGTAGTCATTCAAACATCAACACAACAGGAATACCAGCTGTCGCTTAACGAATACGGTCGTAGATATATGCAGCTATCAAACTTGCTGCAATTCCTACCAAAAAAGAGCTGAAAAGGTCGGACATCATCCTCACCTCCCTCTACTATCGAGGTACGACAGCGATTAAATTATATCAAATATATCCATTTATGACATCTAAAATTGATTTTTTTGCAAAGAAAAAAGCTGTAAAAACGATAGGCGACGTTTTCACAGCCTTTTTCTTTTGAACACCCGCAACGTACCGCGAATGCCTAGGTAAAAGAAGAAGTATCTATTAAAAGAGAGGGGTTTGCGACACAGGGGAATGTCGCGAAAAAGGGGTACATCGAAGTTTCATAGCGAGGGGTGTAGAGCCTCGACCAACCGATTCTGTCCTCAGCTCTGTGCTATGTCCCTGTCGATGGTTATATATTACTATACTTTTATGGGTATGTCAAGGGTATTTTTATATTTTTCTAGAAATTTTATCAAAAGTTTACCATGATATTTGTTTATTGTATACAAAATATCACCAAAGATTGTTAAAATCATTAAACAACCTGCATGAATCGCTCTTTTCCCCATATATTCGCACTATTTATCCATCCATAGCCAATACTAATCCTGTTATTTTTACTAAAAACTTACCCATAAGTTACTCATTCATACAACAAATCCCCCGAGATAAACCAAAGGGTTCACCCCGGGGGATTAACAAAAATTATCAAAAGTTAACTATAAATGCTTTCAGCAACTGATTCAGGTACTCCTGATCCCATGCCCCCATAGTTTCCCTGGCCGAATGCATGGAGAGAAGCGGCACGCCTATGTCCATGGTGCGCATAGGAACCAGTGCCGAGGCAATAGAGCCAAGGGTGGAACCACCCGGCTCATCAGAATGATTGACAAACCTCTGGCAGGCAATCCCTTCCTGCTGGCAGATGGCAGAAACGATGGCCACCGCCTCCGCATCCCCGGCATAGGACTGGGAGGCCGCCTGCTTCAGCACAACGCCGCCGTTCAGGACAGGCCTGTTGGTAGCATCGTACTTTTCAGGATAATTGGGCTGCAAGCCGTGGGCCACATCCACAGACAGCATAAAGCCGCCGCTGACCGCCTGCCACATCTGCTCGCGGCTGTAGCCCAGCGCCCCGTAGATGCGCTCCAGCACCTGCAAAAGTACCCCGGAGCCTGCACCCTGCTTGGTACGGCTGCCGATTTCCTCATTGTCAAAGAGGGCAATCAGCCTGAGCCCCTGGAAATCCTGCCCGGCACCGGCCGCTGCCTCCATGGCATAGAGACATGCCTCCACCGAGGTAATATTATCAAGCCTTGGCGCAGACACCATCTCACCTGCCAGCCCCAGCTGGCAGCCTGCCTCATAGGGATAGAGATTAAGCTCATAGGAAAGAATATCTTCCCGGCAGCAGCCCAGCTCCCCTGCCAGCCATTCTTCAAAATATGACTTCTCGCCTTCCTTGCCCAGCACAGCCATCAGGGGCAGCATCTCCTTCTGCTTCTTGATGGCAGTACCCTCGTTGACCTTGCGGTTCATGTGAATTGCCAGCTCCGGAATCACCAGCAAAGGACGGGCAAAATCCACCAGCCGCATCTCCGGGGCAAAAGCCTTCTCTCCCCTGACAGCAACCCTGCCAGCAATAGACAGAGGCCTGTCCTGCCAGCTGTGCAGAATCATGCCGCCATAGGACTCCACATTCAAGATCCCGTAGCCGTCCTTGACTATACCGGCTGCCGGCTTGATGCGGAGCCCCGGAAAATCCGTATGGGCAGCTGCCAGCCTGAGGGAGTCAGGTTTCGCCAAATCTCCGCCACCTACAGCAAAGGCCAGCACCGTGGAGCCAAATACCTCCGTATAGTACCTGCCGCCCCGTACCAGCTGCCAGCCTTCCCGCATGTCAAGCCGTACAAAACCGGCACGTTCCAGCCTTTCTGCCGCTGCTGCAGCCGTATGCCACGGGGAAACGGATTTCTGCACCAGCCCCAGGAGGCTATAAACAAAGTCATACATACCGGCCGCTCCTTATTCCTTTACCAGCAGTTTTTCAATCTCCGCAATATACATAGTATGATAATCCTTGTCCGGATACCACTTGCCATTGCTTTCCTCATCAAAGAAGCAGGCCTCCTGCATCTCCTGGGCATAGAGCTTCCTGCATACCAGTGCCATGCGGGCTTCCTCAAAATAAACCCTGCCATTATCCTCCACAGGCGTCAGCCCTGCCTTGGCAATCTTGTCCTCGTCCCTGCCGGAAACAGAGCCGAAATAGCTCATCATCTTGCGCCTGTCCTCACCGAAGACAGAAATCGTCAGCCCCTCTGCCTTATCAATAAACTCCTTGGTATAACGCTGGGGACGGATTACCAGAAAAGCCACCGGCTTGCCCCACATAACGCCCATGCCACCCCAGGAAGCAGTCATGGCATTGGACTTTCCCTCCGCCGTACCTGTCACCAGCAGCCAGTCCTTGCCGATTACCTTGAACACATTTTCCTTCAGCTCCTCCGGAGCAATTTCCTTAAAAGACATATAGAATACCTCCTCAAAACTCTGTCAATTATCAGGCCTGCTGCCATGCAGATTATTAAATCCGCAAGCTTCCGGCAAGCAAATTATTGACATGCCATTGCCTGTTACAAAACAATTATAGCATGTTTGTAAAGCCTCACTATTTTATACAAAAAGTTATACAAAAACTGCCATGCTGCATTGTTTTTTTACAAACATACAGCATGGCAGTTTCACTTCTCAACACACTATAAACGCTCTATAAACACTATATACGCATTTTATCTACATATATATACTAGTTATCCACATATCCACACAGTTATGCACACACAATATGTGGATAACTAACATTTTATCCACTACTAGATATAGTAGACGTGCCAGCTTCTCAATTCTCCAGATGGGCAGGCCGTATCATCGTCCAGTAGCACGCCATTCCAAGCACAAAGCCGGTCAGCATAATCACCGACATAGGTATGCCCGTATCCGTGCCGAAGAATCCGGCTGCCGGCATCATGATTCCCCCCAGGAACATAGAGAAGAACCCCAAAAGCGCCGACGCACTGCCGGCATTGCGCCCCTGGCCGTTAAGTGCCAGGGAAAAGCTCACCGCACCGATAACCGAAATCGGCATGAAGCAGCAGCACAAAAACAGGATTACCAGCCACAGCGGGCTGAAGCCCATTACAAACGCCACCAGCAAAAGAATACTGCCTGCCAGCTGCACAGTCATCGCCGCACACAGCATGCTAGCCTCAGAAACCTTGCCTGCCAGCTTGGCAGGAATCGGCCCCAGAAGCAGCATGCCCACGCCGATGCCGCCAAAAATCAGGCTGTACTCCTGGGCTGAAACGCCATAAATACCCTGAAAAATAAAGGACGAGCTGCCAATGTAGCAGAAAAATGACATAAAGATAAAACTCTGCACAAGGCAATGCCCCATAAAATACTTGTTTTTAATCAGCTGCGGCAGCACCCTGAGGGTAGCTCCCACGCTCTTGATGCGCTTATCCACAGGCAGGGTTTCCCGATAGACAAGCGTAGCTACTGCCATGACCATGCCAATACCTGCCAAGGTAGCAAAAATCCCGTGCCAGGTACTAAGCAGCAAAATCTGCCCGCCAATAACCGGTGCCAGAATAGGCGCCAGTCCGTTTACCATCATCAGCACCGCATAAAAAGTAGTCAGCTCCGCCCCCTGGCACATATCCCTGGCAATAGCGCGGGCAATGACAATGCCGCAGGCTCCTGCCAGCCCCTGAATTAAACGGGCTGCCAAAAAGATGTATATATTATTTATGAACACACACACCAGAGAGGAAGCCATAAAAATCAGCATGCCCAGAAGAAGCGGAACTTTCCGCCCTCTCAGGTCGCTGATCGGCCCCGCAAAAATCTGCCCCAAAGCCATTCCCATCATGGTCATGGTCAATGTCAGCTGAGTCATAGAAGTCGTGCTGCCAAACTCAGCCTGCAGCTCCGGTAATGCTGGTAAATACATATCCGTAGCCAAAGGCGCCATTGCCGCCAAAATCCCCAGATAGACAATCATTATTTTCTTGTTCATGTATCCTCACCTTTCCTCTAAAATGAACAACCAGGTGGCAAAATCCCTGCCACCATTGTTATCTTATCCATTTTAGCACAATATTTTTTTCCATGTAAGTATATGAAAGTAAAAACTGAAATAATTATCATTAGAATTAGATTAGAATTATTACTTAGACATAAGAATATAGTACATTTTTTGAATATTTGCATTTTATTTTTTCCCAATATATTTCCTTGTATTTTGTATATTCTTCAAGTATAATATACATAAAGTACCCAAAAAATTACCAACATATACAAAGCTTTTACTACAAAAAGAACAGGTGATTAAATGAAGGTTAACCGTATCCGCAAAATAGAAGAACTGCTACAGGATATGCACAGCTTATCCATAGACTATTTGTGCGAATATTTCAACGTGTCCAAAAACACCATACGCCGCGATATTGCCGAGATGGATAAGAGCGGTTACATCAAGAAGGTCTACGGAGGCATTGTCCTCAACGAGGATGAGCCTGCCCCACAGGAGGCTGAGCCGGAACACAACTGGGTGATGAACACCACCAATCTGGAGGAAAAGAAAAAGATTGCCCAGCTAGCTGCTGACCTGGTGGAGGATGAGGATGTTATCTACATTGATATCGGCACTACCACCGCCCTGCTTCTTCCTTACATTGAAACCAAGAAGAATGTCACCGTAGTAACTGCCAACATCCATGCCATCAATGCAGGTGTAGAGGGCGAGAAGTTCAACATCATTGCCACCGGCGGTACCATTTATCCGCCAAGCAAGGCTTTTGTGGGGCCAAGCGTTACCAGAAGCCTGAATATGTACAACATCTCCAAGTTTTTCATGTCTACCATCGGGGTATCCATCGAAAACGGTGCTACCAGTGCTTCCCCTCTGGACTGTGAAATCCAGTACCTGATTGCAACCAAGCCTGGCAAGCATTACCTGATGATGGATGACTCCAAGCTGGACGCACCTTCACTGGTTTCCTACAATGCGCTGAAAAATTTTGATTCTGTTATCATGAATAAGAAGCCTGCTCAGAAATATATTGAGCATTTCAAAGATAATAATGTAGAGCTTATCTACAGCAAAGATTAAGAAATTTCAGTTTGTCGTAGTGGTTGATCGTTACTTAGCGCATATACTGATAGAAATAGTTTGGTAGTCTGTGGACTCTGTTCAGACATTATAAAGGGACAGGTAGCGGCAGTACCCATAGAAAACTCGCTCTCGCTCTTAGCACAGCCTCGCGCTTCTAAGCTCCTGCGTCGCTTACGCTCGCACTCGCTAAGAAGCGAGGCTGCACTCAAGGTTTTCTTTGGGTACATGCCGCACCTGTCCTTCTTTGTGTCTGAACAGATACAACAAAATAATACAATATTTATCATTGTATGATGCTATAGCAACTAATCTGACTTTACGAGCAAGCCTGAAATATGGGGGCTGGGAGACTGACGAGACCTGATACTGCCAACAACTATGCAAGGCAACCTGCTATTATGTAAAGCTTATGTCCGTGCTGACACAGGATAAGCATTATTACGACTTCCTGACATTTGTTATCCATACGCGATGCAGCAGCAGAAGCAGGCATGAGTGAGGAAGCTTTTAAAAAAATGGCTGGTGCTATGTAAATCTCATTTTTCGTAGTGATTGATTTTCAATATGCTCCCCTTATGAGCGGCAGGAAATAAAACTGTCATCATAAGGGGAGTTTTTTCATGCACATGAATGAAAAAATGCCCTAAAAAAAGCAGGGACCTTTGTCTCTAGTCCACCATACAAGGACAAAAATGGCATTTTGCTTCGTGAAATGGCAATATATTTCGTGAATTGACAGTGACTGTGGACATTTTATTTGATATAATGAGTAAGGGATTTTTGTTCAAATAAATGCAGTTTTGTGGTTTATATTCTACTGACGGCTTTTGAGGATAAAAGCATAAACGAATCATAATCCCTGAACTGCTTTATCATGAAATGGATGTTTAAAGTAATGATGGGAGGAAAATTATGAAACTCAAAAAAGTAAAAGTAACAAGTGTTCTACTAGGGGGGGGTACTGACATGTTCTCTTTTAGCCTCCGGGCAGGCAGCAGCTGAAACAAGCACGCAAACCCGTACTGAACCCATTGCAGTAAAGGAAAACTTAAAAAATGGAGGCACATTTGATTCTATTACTTTCGAAAATTCAGCTAACTGCATTTTATCCGACAACCTGGATATAAGCACTACAGGAGCTGTCGGAAATGCTGCTATAGGTCTAATTGCCGAGTACGGAGATGATTACTATTCCACCAAATTATCCCTGACAGGCAATGTCAATATTAACGTAGGGGAAAACACTGCTATTTACGCAAAAAATGAAACTGCCCCCCCGGCTCTGACCAATATCATCATCAATGCGAATAATGATAATGAAAAAGATGTCAAAATTATTGGCAACGTAAAGGTAGATCAATTGGGCAAAGTCGATCTGTATTTGAATAATGAAAATTCATACTTTGCTGGAAACTTTGACATAGCTAATAGCGCTGGTTCTGGTGGCTCTGATGTAGGGGCTACACTTAACCTGCACAATGGAGCCACCTGGTATGTTCCATCCAGCGTTGACACTTTAAATATGGCACATTATGCCGATGTGAGCAGACTTTACTTGTATCTTTCCGGCGGTGTGCTTGATTTTTATCACAAAGCCCCTGGCATACCCGGCGACCGCAGCAATAATGTTACCATCAAAAACTACACAGGTGGCGATCTAAACAACACCACCTTTAGAGTAAAAAGCGACATAATTAACAACAAGACCACGCAGATTATATTCAATGATTCAAGCATCACCAGCGATGAAACCTACTATCTGCAAGTCGCATACGATCCAAGCCTCAGCGCAACGGAGATATTACAGGCTGCCAACACTAATCAGACAGTTTTTGATTTATCAGGACTTGAGCTCAATGGCAACACAGCAACGGTAACAGCAAAGGAATATAGCCAGCCTTCTGATGGCGGCCTAAATATTTTAAAGATAAAACCTAACATTGCATTTGACGCAAATACCAATACATATTATATAACATCACTTGTCCCTAATAATGTCACTACATCCAGTGGCTCTGGAAGCAGCGAAGGTACTGGCAGCAGCGGCTCCAGCAGTAGCGAAGGTACTGGCAGCATCATCATATCTGACGGACCTGCCATGCAGATGGCAAAGAGTGCAGGTATTGCCTCACAGGCTATGCTGTCTGCCGCCCGTGCCGACAACAACGACCTGATGCGCCGTATGGGTGACCTGAGGAACAGCGAGGGCGAGGCAGGGGCCTGGGTGCGCTACTATACAGGCGAAAGCGATGTAAAGGTTGGCAACAAGACCAAGGTAAGGTACAATGCCGTTCAGGGCGGTTATGATAAGAAGTTTGACCTGAAGGACGGCAAGCTCTTTGCCGGTATTGCCGTGTCCCATACGGACAGCGATTTCAGCTTCTCCGAGGGCGGCGGTGATGCGGACACCACCCTGTTCGGCGTATACGGCTCCTATGTGGGCAACAAGGGGCATTTTGCCGACCTGATTTTCAAGTACGGCAGAATGGGCAGTGATTTTGCCACCTACTCAGGCGGCAACCACTACGGCGGCAGCTCCTCCGCCAACATGATGAGCCTGGCAGCAGAGTACGGCTACCGCCTGAAGCTGAAGGGCAACTGGTATATGGAGCCTCAGGCAGAGCTGACCTATGGCTATGTAGGCGGCGATGACTACACCATGACCATGAATGGCGGTCCCGGCGCCCATGTCAGCACAGATGCCAGCAAGTCCTTTATCGGTCGCTTTGGCATCACCTTGGGCAGGAAGGTTGACACCAGTTCCTTCTATGCCAAGCTTTCCCTCTGCCGTGAATTTGCCGGGAATATGGACATGACCGCCATCTATGGCACTACAGTAAAGCCATACCATGAGTCCCTGAAAGACACCTGGGTTGAGTACGGCCTGGGCTTCAACACCAAAGTAGGCCCGGATGTGAACCTTTATGGAGAATTGGAAAAGAGCACAGGCAGCGCCATTGAGAACAAGTGGCGTGCCAATATAGGTTTAAGATATGCGTTCTAAAGAAGCAAATGCCATCCACTTCGCCTTTGGCGTAGATGCAAACTATGTAAAATATGCCGGTGTGCTGATGACCAATCTGGTGCATCAGCATATCGGCAAGCAGCTGTGCTTCCATCTTGCCATGGATGGCCTGAGCAAGGAGGATGAGGAGCGGCTGGATAATTTCACCGCCCTATACCGTGGCACTGAGATTTATGGCTACCAGGCTGACGATATCATCAGCCAGCTGAACCTGCCATCAGAAGGTGTGCCGCCCCGGCTGAACCGCTCGGTGCTGCTCCGGGTGCTGCTGCCCCAGTTCCTGCCCCGCCAGCTGAAAAGGGTTATTTACATGGATGTGGATATGCTGGCCAGGGGAAGCATGGAGCCCCTTTGGAAGCTTGACCTGAAGGGATTCCCCCTGGCAGCGCTGCCGGAAAGAACGGAAAACGGCAATGCCGCCAGGCTATCCCTGGCCAGCGGCAAGTACTTCAATGCAGGTATCATGGTGATTGACCTGGAGCTCTGGCGCAGGCGCAAGCTTACCGAAAAGGTCACAGCCTGCTACCAGCAAAATACCTCGAATTTCCTGATGATGGAGCAGGATGCCCTGAACACAGTGCTGGACGGGGATTTTCTCCCTCTGGACATCCGCTACAACCGGCAGCTGGAGGCAAACAACCCGGCAGCTGCCAAGTGGGAGCCTGAGGATGTAGTCCTGCATTTCGTCAACGAGGCAAAGCCATGGACCAAGGGCTGCCTGCAGGAGTTCTATGACATGTACTGGCAGTATGTAAAGCTTTCACTCTGGCAGGACATAGAGCCCCTGGAGCCCACCACGGTCAAGGCAGGCTACCTGGCAGGGAAAAATGCCGAGGCAAGGGGAGACTACAAGGAGGCCGCCCATTACCTTGGCATCACCGCCGCCCGGCTGATGGAATACTACCTCTACGAAAGCGAGCCTAAAAACAAAAATCAGGTAAAATAGAGACGCAAATCAAAAACAGGCAGAAAAGCTGCTGCTGGCTGCATGGTCGGCAGCAGTTCTTTTTTGCCTGTTTTTCCACTGCAAATAGCAATAATTCTCAACAGTTACCCACACTTACTCATTTTTTACAACACCTATGCAATACCTGTTCACCATTTATCCACATTTATTCACAGGCAAAAATACTATCTCTGTTTTATAACATCTATATCTAGTGTTTTTTGCATACTTTATCCCCAAGATATTGAGTTGTCCACATGATTATCCACACTTGTGGATAACTTTATTCTTCTCTGGCCACTTTATCCACATTTTTCTTAGGATAATTCATGCTTTTTCCAGCGTATATGTGTATAATTTCCCAAGCATATTTTGCCAAAAAGATGTATAATATAATTGTGGTGTATGCTTGCAATTATTTCATTTTTTGCTACAATAATGCCTGCACCCAATACAAAAAAGAGAGATGAGAACAGATTGCCAAAAAGAGAATACAATAAGCCACAGCCCATTTACCGTTCACGCCGTGAACGGCAGAGGAAGAAAAAGACCAATTGGCTGCCCATCGTCCTGCTGATACTTGCCTTCATCGTGGCGGCAGTAGCAGGAGCACTGTTTGCCTCCTCCAGTCTTTTCGAGGAAAAGCCTGTTGCCAAGAAAACTGAAATGATGACTCCGGGTGACAAAACCATTGTCATGCTGATGGGCGTGGATGAGCGTGAGGGAGATGTAGGACGCTCCGATACGCTGATGATTGCCACCCTGGACCCCAAGAAGAAAAAGGCAGCCATCCTTTCCATTCCGAGGGATACGAGGGTTAAAATCCCGGGGCATGGCTTCGATAAAATCAATGCCGCCTACGCCTATGGCGGTCACAAGCTGACACAGAGCACGGTGGAGAACCTTCTGGGCGTGGAGATGGAGCACTATGTGCTCATCAATGTCAACGCCTTCACCAAGATTATCGACGCCATCGGCGGCGTGGACATCAACGTGGAAAAGAGGATGTACTACGAGGACCCGTGGGATGATAACGGCGGACTTGTCATCAACCTGTATCCGGGACAGCAGCACATGGACGGCAGGACTGCCATCACCTATGTACGCTACCGTGATGAGGAAGGTGACATAGGCCGCATAGCAAGGCAGCAGAAATTCATGCAGGCAGTCATGGACAAGCTGACCTCGCCTGCCATTATTCCGAGAATACCTGCCATTATCGGCGAGGTGGTGGACTGCATAAATACCGACCTCTCCGTAAAGCAGATGATTGAATTCATGTCCGCCCTGAAGGATGCCCAGACAAAGGGATTGCAGACGGAAATGCTGCCGGGCAAGCCGATGTATATCGGCGGCATCAGCTACTGGCTGCCTGACCTGTCCAAGCTGCGCACCACCATTGCCAACACGCTGGATGTGCAGATTTCTTCCAGCCTGCGCAGTGCTACCGAGCGGGAAATGCTGGAATACGAAAACTCCATTCCTGACGATGCACAGGAAATTCCTATGAACGAAACAACGCGCCACCAGCTGGGGCTGGACAAGGACAAGGAGGAAGATGGCAGCAAGGATAAGGACAGCCGGAAGACAAGCAAATCGGAAGACAGGGACGATGAAAAGGAATCTGGCTCCTACCTGTCCGATCCTTATGCAGAAGACGGTGACCCCCGCCGCGGCAGGGCTGACCGCTCCCCTTCTGACGGTGCCAGTGAAGCAGGACAGGCTGCTCCTGAGAGGCTGCCTGAACCGGCGGTGCCTGCACCATCCCCTTCCGTTCCATCAGCCGGCAAGACTGCCAACCAATAATATTGATATATCTGCTAGTTATGCTAGCTGTACACAAAAAAATGATATGCACCTCCTGGACAGGAGGGCATATCATTTTTTATTGCGAAATTTTATATTATATTTGCCGATTTATCAACCTTGCAATCTGACTTATTCGGCTTTCTGGGTAAGGATGGCCATGGAGGCTACCTTGTCATCCTCGGCAGTCTTCATGATGATTACCCCCTGTGCGTCACGCCCGATAACAGAAATCTTGTCGATGCCTGTGCGGATAATGATGCCGTTGGTGCTGATCAGCATCAGCTCCTGCCCCTCGCGGACAACCTTCAGGCCTACCACCTCGCCGGTCTTTTCCGTTACCCGGAGGTTGATGATGCCCATAGCACCCCGATGGTGGCTGCTGTACTCATCAACCCTGGTGCGCTTGCCGTAGCCTCCTGCCGTTACCGTCAGGATTTCCGAGTCGCGCTTGATGGTATCCATGCCTACCACCTCGTCACCTGCCCGGAGCTTGATGCCCTTTACGCCGCGGGCGATGCGTCCCATCGGGCGCACCTCCTCCTCATCAAAGATGATGGCGTAGCCGTTCCTGGTGCCCAAGACAATCTTCTTCTGGCCGTCAGTCTGCTTCACGCCGATGAGCTCATCGTCATCATCCAGCTTGAGGGCAATCACGCCCAGCTTGCGGTTGGTGTTGAACTCGGAAAGCTGTACCTTCTTGACTATACCCTTCTTGGTGGCCATGAACAGGAACTTCTCCGGGTTATACTCACGCACCTGCAGCACGGCAGTAATCTTCTCCCCCTTCTCCAGCTTCAGGAGGTTGATGAGGGCGGTACCCCTTGCCTGGCGGCTTGCCTCGGCAATCTGGTATGCCTTCAGATAGTACACCCTGCCCCGGCTGGTATAGAACAAAATCGTATGGTGGGTTGTCGTAATGAGAATATTCTCTACGAAGTCCCCCTCCTTGGTGGCCATGCCCAAAATGCCCTGTCCGCCACGGTTCTGCTTGTTGTAGGTATCCAGCTTCATGCGCTTGATATAGTTGTTGTGGCTGATGGTAACCACCACATCCTCATCGGCAATCAGATCTTCCTCATTCATCTCGGACATATCGTAGGTAATGGTAGTGCGTCGCTCGTCACCGAACTTATCCTTTACCTGGGTAAGCTCCTCCTTGATGATGGCCATAATCTTGCTCTCGTCAGCCAGCACGGATTTCAGCCATTCAATCTTTTTCAGAACTTCCTGATATTCCTCCTCAATCTTCTCACGCTCCAGGCCGGTCAGGCGCTGCAGACGCAAGTCAAGGATTGCCTGTGCCTGCTTCTCTGACAGCTTAAAGCCATCCATCAGGGCGGCACGGGCAATATCCGCCGTCTGTGACTCACGGATAGTAGTGATAACCGCATCCAGATGGTCAAGGGCAATAGTCAGTCCTTCCAAGATATGTGCCCTTGCCTCTGCCTTGGCCAGCTCGTACCTGGTCCTGCGGGTGATGACATCCTCCTGATGCAGGATGTAGTAGTGAAGCACCTCTTTCAGTGTCAGCACCCGTGGCTGGTTGTCCACCAGCGCCAGCATGATAACGCCAAAGGTCTCCTGCAGCTGGGTATGCTTGTAGAGCTGATTCAGCATAATATCAGGATTTACATCCTTCCTGAGCTCAATCACGATGCTCATGCCGTTACGGTCAGACTCATCCCTCAAGTCAGTAATTCCCTCAAGCTGCTTTTCCCGTGCCAGGTCGGCAATCTTCTCAATCAGCCGTGCCTTGTTGACCTGATACGGCAGCTCCGTCACCACAATGCGCGGCTTGCCATTGGACATGGTTTCCACATGTGCCTTGGCACGCATCTTCACGGAACCACGGCCGGTGGTATAGGCATCCCTGATGCCTGCGGTGCCCATGATCAAGCCGCCGGTAGGGAAGTCAGGCCCCTTGATGACAGTCATCAGCTCCTCCACGGAAGCATCGGGATTGTCAATCAGCATCAGCACGCCATCAATTACCTCGTTCATGTTGTGAGGAGGTATGTTTGTTGCCATGCCTACAGCGATGCCCGATGTACCGTTGACCAGCAGCTCAGGGTACTTGGACGGCAGCACAGACGGCTCCTTCAGGGACTCATCGTAGTTCGGCACGAAGTCCACAGTGTCCTTGTCAATATCCTGCAGCATCAGCTCGGAAATCTTGGACATGCGAACCTCGGTGTAACGCATTGCTGCTGCCGGGTCTCCATCCACGGAGCCGAAGTTGCCGTGACCGTCTGCCAGCATGTAGCGCATGGAGAAATCCTGCGCCATGCGGACAATCGCATCATACACGGAGCTATCGCCGTGAGGATGATATTTACCCAGAACCTCGCCCACGATACGGGCGGACTTCTTGTATGGCTTGCCGGAGGTCATGCCTGCCTCCTGCATAGCGTACAGTATTCTTCTATGAACCGGCTTCAATCCATCACGGACATCTGGCAAAGCTCTGGAGACGATTACGCTCATGGCATAATCAATATAGGAATTACGCATTTCCTGCTCCAGATTTACCGGTAAAATCTTACCATTACCAAAATCCACAATCTCACCTCTAATAAGTCATCGGCTGTTCAGCAGCCGTTATTTCCAATGCCATTTTTTACAAACATTAGC
>JBJDWY010000171.1:0-22684 GCA_051866255.1 Anaerovibrio sp.
GGAGTTCCTTTTATTTTTCAACCTTCATTTAAGACTATTACAGGAATGCTCCTTCAGGAAACATCACACATCCTTCTTCCCACCTGCTCATATTATACTACCAATATCTATTCAAACACAACAATAAAAATAAATAAATAATACTAAAAAATAAAGCACCTGCCGCCACTAGTGCATTGACATACAGGTGCCTCACAAAATTAGGAGATATCTAGAAATTGTATTAGAACTTATAGCTGAAACTCAGCAGATAATTTACCGGCGCAGAATAATAATAAGACGAGCTATGGCTCAGATTATCCTTGCGATCCAGGATGTTATCTACAGAAAGCGCCACCTCTGTATTCTTGTCAGGAGCGTAGCTGGTACGCCAGGAAGTCAGGAAATACGGCTTGGTGGCATAGGCAGGATCGCTGGACGGACTCATAAAACGGCCACACAGATATGAGCCGGAAAGGGACGATGTCCACTTATCTTTTTTGTAGGTAATGCCGCCGGTAAGCTGCAGCTTGCCCTGGGTACGCTCCCAGCCCAGTTTCTTGGTTTCACTTTTAGTCTCAGGATTCTGCCAGGTTACGCCGTACTGATATGACCAGCCATTGGTGCCACTAATATCGCAGGAAAGCTCAATACCTGTATTGCGGAAATCCTCATTGGTATATGTATATGAGCTTTTGGAATCTTCCCAATTAGCGGTAATGTTGTCCGTTACATCCGTGTGGAAAATTGCCAATCGCCAATTGTGTTTATTATGGTTCTGCTTCCAGCCTACTTCATAGTTTATACCATACTGAGGCTTTAAATCCGGGGCAGATTTACCATTTCCAGAAGATGGAAACATCTGGGCAAAAGTAGGCATGATAAAGGACTGATTTACGCTGGCATAAAGATTATTGTTCTCGTTCATCTTATGCAGCCATTGCAGGGAGCCGCTCAGGTTATTATAGTTTTCAGCAGCTCCCGTTGTCCAAGTTTCACGCAAGCCAAAAATACCTATATTTTTCGCATCAAAATGCTGCTCCCACTGGCCAAAAAAGCCCCAGTTATTGCGCATACGATTTTTGATATTGTCACTTGTTGTGCTAATAGCCGGTAAAGCCTGATATACCTCATGCTGACCGCTTATACCCAGGATTGCCGTGGATTTATCACCAATTTCCCAATTACGCTGCCCATCAAAGCCATAAGTCGTATTGCGCTCCCTGCTATTATAAGGAGTATCAGTCCTTCCTCCACTACTAGAAAGATAAGTTCTCCCTTCTGATTCTACTGTGCCAGTATTCCAATACAAATTACCTTTCCACTTATCATCCTTGTAGTTCAGCTGAGTCACATGCTGCTCAGTGGTGTATTTACGATTATTAAACTGTTCTCCTATCAATCCCTTAAATTTATTATCATATCCTGCACTGACAAAACGCTGATAATCAGCCTCTGTTTTAAAAAAATCATAGACCAGCTGTAACCGTGGGTTGATATTCCAATTAAAACCAAAATTCAGCTTATCAATATCGTGCACATCAGTGCGTGTCTGTCCTTTTGGTGTCCCACTGGTCGGAACGTTACTAAAGCTTGCCCCTTCCTGCTTATCCCATTTATCAGTATGCAGATGAATGCCAAGAATCTCATCGCCAATACTCAAATCATACTTCTGCTGACCATAGTTGCCAAAGCCTACAGTAACTTCATTAGGGTTGTTCTTCTTCAAAATAATATTTACAACGCCAGCCATTGCCTCACTGCCGTAAAGCACGGAGCCGCCACCCTTGACAATTTCGATACGCTCAATATTCTGGGCAGGTATCATTTCCAGATTATACTTGGTGCGCCAGGCAATCGGATTGCCATTGACAAGCACCAGCGTACCATTACGATTACCGCGAATACCCAGCTCATTGTTCATGGTACCCATAGAAGCACCATTAGCGCCAAAGGACTTGTAAGTAAAACCATTAAGCTGGCTAAGTGCTTCTGCTGCGTTAGTTGCTCCGCTTTCCTTGATTTTTTCCGCCGTCAGCACCATTGTAGATGCCGGTACATCCACATCTTTTTTCGCTGTGCGTGTCGCAGTGACGATGGTATCATCCATCTCATATACATCTACTGTATTTGTACTATCATCCCCCCCTAGTGCACTATCTTCAGCAGCCAAAGCCATAGGCGCATGTGCGCTCAAAGCCAGAATAATACCTGCTGTCAGCCATCTCTTTTTCTTCATCTAAATAACCTCCCACCGTGCTGCAATAATGCTGTGCACAAAATTATGTATTATTGTATATTAAGGGTTGAAAACAACCCTCTTGCTGATAATGCATGTTACCGGCTCATCATAAACATTCCTGGCAGCAGCAAAGCTGTAGCTGTAGGCCGCCTTGGCTGCCGCATTATCCAAAGCATCATAACCGGAGGAACCGGCTACCTCTACAGATGCCACGCTGCCCTCAGCGGTCACCGTCAGCCGTAGCAGTACAGTGCCGCCAATCCCCTGCTCCTGCAAGTCACGAGGATAACGTGGCTCATTGCCCCCAAGAAACCGCGGCGGAGTCTTCGGCCTCTTTGCCGCAGCTTCATCCCTGCCGGAACCGCTGCCATCGCCGTTTCCCTCTCCGCTGCCGGAGCCATCACCTGAGCCTGTCCCGGCACCATTGCCACTGCCAGGTTCTGTACCTGTACCGCTGCCGTTGCCCTGACCTATACTGGAAACAGCCCCACTTGCAGCAGGGCTGGCAGCTGCTGTACCAAATACCTGCCGTGGCGTCTCTGCCGTTCGATGGATTTCCCTGTATTCCTGCTGCTTTTCCGGCTCCTTTGTATACTCCTCGGCAATCTCAGGCAGCTTCGCTGTTTCAGCAGGCATGGCTACCGCATCAGCAGCCTGGGGCAATTCTGCCGCAGGTGCAGGGGCAGGACTTCCCCCGACGCCGCCACCGCCATTATCAGCAGCCATATCATAAACCGTCACATCCACAGCTAGCTTTTTTTCCTGTGCCGCCTGGGCAAAAATCCCTGTCAATGCTACCAGCATAAATACAATAATGTGAAATATGGCAGAAATGCCATAGGCGTGATATCTATCCTTCTGCTCCTGTGTCATTTCAGGACCTCCCGCTCTCCGCCGCCAAAGCAAAGCGTGTAACGCCAGCCCCCTTCATCTTGTCCAGAAAGCCGATAACCATGCCATAATCCATGCCCTGGTCTGCACGCACCACCACCGCAAAACGCGGATTGCGCCGCTGCTCTGCCGCCGCCCTGCGCAAAAGCTCTCCCTCGGCAATAGGCTGGTCCTCCAGCCACAAGGAACCATCCGCCTTCATGGTCACAAGATAAGTCACCTTCATCTGCGTCTCCGCGTGCTGTGCCTGGGGCAGATTCACATCCACGGTCTTGATATTCACCATGTACAAGGTACTCATCATAAAAAAAACCAGCAGAAAAAACATGATGTCTATCATAGGGATAATATTCACTTCCGGCTTGCAGGCAGCCCGCCTGTCCCTCAACCTCATACTGCCTCACCTGCTTTATACAGCTCCCCCGATTTTCCTGCCAGTGCCTTTCTGTTGGCTTCCACCAGGGAAAAGCACTGCTCCATATCGGTAATGATATTCTCCAGCCGCTGGGTAAAATAAGAATGCACTGCCAGGGCGATAATCGCTACGCACAGCCCCATTGCCGTAGCAATCAGCGCCTCGCCGACACCGCCTGTAATGGCAGTTGCCTGTCCTGACTCCACATTAAACACACTAAATGCGGAAATCATGCCGCTGATAGTTCCCAAGAGTCCCAAGAGAGGTGCCATAGTAACGATAACGCTGAGATAATACAGTCTTTGGCGCAATCTGGACAATGCCACCCCTGACTGTACCTCCATATAGCCTGTCAGCTGCCCATGCTCTGCCCCCTCGGCAAGTATCTTAAAGGCCCCTGTCAATAAACCTGCCAGGTCACCGCTGCTGTCTTTAGCAATACCAATTGCCTTGCCAAAATCCCCGGCTGACATTGCCTCTGCAAACTGCCTGGTAAAGCCGCGCCCGCTGTCACGCCGGGCAAAATACCGCCATCTTTCGATGCCTATGCTCACCACCAGAAATGAACATAGCAGGAGCACATACATAATGGAGCCGCCCTTGTGAAAAAATTCTACGCCATTAACAATCAATTCCATAAACTACAATCTCCTGTACAATACCTTTTGCTGCTGTGCCAGCTTGTTTTCCCAATCCTCATAGTTTTCAGGCACAAATTCATGCACCAGATACTGTGGCTGCAATGCATCCACAATCCGCCTGGCCGCAGCCGTCCTGAAAGGCTGATGCTGGTCAACCTTCAATACATAATCCATGATTTCCCCGGCAGACAGATCATACTCAGGCTGGCTATGCCGCTGCTTCTCCTTTTCCACATATTCCCCGGAAAATGAGGTGTGCAGATGAACCCCCTGAATACTGCCAGCAGCTGACCCAAGGCTGTCAACTATCCGCAAAATATAGTCTGCCGCTTGCGACTCACAGCACAGCCTCGTATTTGTATTCATCAAATGCCCTGTATCCAGCATGATACCGCACTTGTGCTGCGTACCAGCCAGCAGCTCACGCACTAAAGCTGGCGAAGTTAAATCCAACCCGGGCCACCAGAGATTTTCATATAGGAGGGCCATCTCCGATGGCAACCGGGCTGTAAGCTGATTGATTATATCCAGCACAGCATCTATGACCTGTGCTGAACTATAGGCAAAGCTGCGGCAGCGGATTTCGCTGCTTCTTGCCTGCGCCACATGAAAAACGGCATATTCTGCACCGCAGTCTGCTGCCTGCTGAAAATTGGCTGCCCAACTGTCCAGCCACGCCTCACGGGAAGCACCAAAACAGCTTTCCACCTTTTCCCGGAAACCAAATTCCCGTAACAGTGCCGGTTCATTTCCCAGCCAGAAATCCAGCCAGCTGGGCCAGAACCAAAGATGAAAGCCCTTGATGATATCCGGCTGATGAAAGCTTTTATCCCAGGGAGCGCAGCACATAAACTCTATGCCGTCAAGATGATGCCTTTGCAAAAAAGAGGCAAGCTGTGCCGGATTGCCTCCCAGCAGGCCTTCCGTATCCGTAATGTCATTGGAGAGGTTGACTAATTCCAGCATATGTTGTCTCCTTTGCAATCAATCATTAGAAAGTGCAGGTAAGGCCTACCTGATAGAAGCGTCCTGCACATGGGTAATAGCCATAACCGGAATTCTTCTGCTCATAATACTCCTGATTGGTAAGATTGTTTACCTTGAAGTAAGTAGTAAGATTTTTCTTAATATCATAGCTGAGGTTGAAATCCCAGACATTATAGCTGCTGTTGTTGTTGTAATACTGAGCATCCAGGCCGCTGCCGATTGTGCCCAGCAGATTTGCCTTCCAGGCACCGCTCTTATAATGAACACCGATACGATAGCCATTCGGCTGAAGATTGGAAGTATCTACCGCCATCGGCGAACCATTATACGCTGCCTCACGCTTGATATAGGAATACCCTAAGTCATAGCTCCACATCGGGCTAAGCTCCTGCTTGAAAGTCAGCTCCATGCCACGACGTTTTTCATCCGAATTATTTGCATAAGCAACACCGCCAATGCCAGACCAAGTAATTGCATCATGCAATTCACTTTGGAAAACAGAAAATGCAACACTGCTATCTTTATTCAAATTATGGTTTACACCTATAGTTGCAGTGTAACCTGTTTCTGGTCTCAGATTTGGGTTGCCAACATATCCCCAATTGTTATAATACAAGTCATCCGCAGTAGGAGCCTTGAAAACACGTCCCCAGGAAGCATATACCTGGGTATCCGCATCTGCTAAATAATTAATCGCAACCTTAGGAGACCAATGAGTACCAAACATGCTATGATTATCCATACGCAATCCTGGCACTAATGTCCACTTATCTGCAAATTTCCAGCTATCCTGCAAAAAAACACTTTTAGTGGTAATTTTTTTATCCTGATACCCACCACTTGCTGCATTTTCCGAATTGCTCTGATGCCATTCTATACCAGTAATCAGCGTATTATAATCATTCAACTGCCATCCGTACTGTCCATCCAATCCCATGGTACGATTACTAAAAGAACCACTCTGGTCTATCCATTTGTAGTTATAAAAAAACCGCACATACCCTGGTGCATCAGTATCTTCATTGAAATTCCAAGTCAAATTATAGTTGTTAAAATTCTCTCTTAATCGCAACCCATAATAATTAGGCTGGGAAAAAGAACCATAACACTCATATTGCCCAGCATCAACAGAACGATGAGCATAAGACAATGCTACAGAATCACTATCTGAAAAACGATTTTTCAGCTTCATGGAAAAGCTGTTGTTGTTGTAGTCACTATTTTCCATAGTAGGGCTATTGCCATCAAACTTATAGTCAAAATGGCCGCGCTTCTGCAAGCCGCCAGTTATGAACCAGCTGAAATCATTCTCCCTGCCCTGGGTACTGATTGCATAGTTATGGCTTCCCCAGGAGCCGGTATTTATATCGACTTTGGTTTCATTCCTTACTGCATTTTTAGTAATAATATTGATGACGCCGCCCACTGCATCACTGCCATATAAGGCACTGCCACCGCCTTTGACGATTTCAATGCGTTGTATATTATCCACGGACGGTATCATATTCATATCAACGCTTGCACGAGTCAAACTCCCCTGGTCATCGTTCAGCTTCTGACCGTCAACCATAATAACAACCCTGTCATCGCCATTAATGCGCACATAGCTGCGCAAGCCGCCTGCCATGCGCACAATAGACACGCCATTTACATGGCCGATTGCCTCATCCACGCTCTGGTAGTGATTATCCTCAATCTCCCTGGCAGTAATAACAGTAGTATTGGCAGGTGTCTCCATTTTCTTAGTGGGCCTGCGTTCCGCTGTAACCACAGTATCCTCCAGCTCATACACATCTGCTGCCCCATCGGCAGATTCGCCATGTACTGCCTCTGCTGCAAATGCCGTAGTTCCCATAGCGGCACTTGCCAAAAGCGCAGCCATTACCTGCATAGTCAGTTTCTTTTCCCAATTTCCCATTTGCTTCATACAATTTCTCTCCTTTGCTGATTCTGGTTGTAAAAAAATAAACCGGCCACAAGCCTGAAAAGCTTTGACCGGCAAATACCTATGGTTGAAATCCTGCATCAAATCCTAAAACTGGAAATCATGCATAAAACCATACCAAAAAAGGAGCCCTTCCATAAAAAGAAAGACTCCCCTTGTTATCGTCAATCTCCTCCCCATCGCTCGTGGGTGCGGCAAGGCATCGTTGCCTGCCTTAACGGTGATTCATGACAGGCAGTTCTCCTGGCTCAGGTTCATCATGCCTGTGCGCCTTCCCAGAGCTCCTCGCTCCAGTGACATAACTCATGCACAGCACTCCCCTTACAGTGGCGGGACCGCTCCGGCTTTGCACCGGTATTCCCTTTTAAACCCGGCACAGCAAAACGCCATGCCAAGGTACCTGACACAACCATATTCAATTTGTACAACCTTTTTTCATGCTACATCAAAAACCAAATTCTGTCAAGACATATTTTCTCACTCAGAATGCAAAAACTTTCTTTCTAGCTATCATCAGCCAACAGCAATTCCCTCACAGGGCAGATAACTTTTGATACTCCGGCAGGCTGGCAAGCCTGTACATCAGCTCATTGGTCATCAGGCAGTCAGAAGCCGCCCGGTGGTGGGTATCAATGATGCCGAAATAATCACAAAGATATTCCAGCTTGTGGCAGGACACATTTTTCAGCAGCTTCCTGGAAAGATACAGCGTATCCAAGTACCAGCCATCAAAGTTCATCCCTTGGGCCTTGAGAAAGTTCATATCGAAATTCACATTGTGCCCCACGATGGTCTCCCCCTGCAAGAAAGCACTGATTTCAGGCAGTACTTCCTCAATCATCGGGGCATCCGCCACCATCTCATTGCTGATGCCCGTAAAATTCTGGATAAAATACGAAATCCTTCTCCGAGGCCGTACCAGCTGCTGAACAGCCTCCACCTGCTCCCCCTGCCGGTATTTCAGGCAGGCAATCTCAATGATTTCATTTTTATAAGGACTTGTCCCTGTTGTTTCCAGGTCTATAACCGTGTAATCCTTTGGTATATTGTATGTCAGTTTCGCCATAAGCTCTCCCTTTTCTCCGAATATATAATTATAACTGTATTACATTTGATTGACATTCAAGTTTATTTGCAATATAATATTCACAAACATATTTTTAGGAGGTAAATTATTATGCCAGCCAAAGCAGCTACCAGCATGGTGCAATTCCGCATGGACACTAACCTAAAGGAACAAAGCGAGGAAATTTTTAAAAAGCTTGGTTTAACAATGACCTCGGCGTTTACAATTTTCGCCCAATCGGTAGTAAACCACCGCAAAATACCATTTGAAATCAGTCTGCCCGAAGAAACTCCCAACTCTGCCACCAAAGCAGCTATGGAAGAATTTTATGATGCCAGAATGGTTGCAGAGCCGGGAGCCGAATATCTTGCCAAACGTTTTCATCGGTGATTATGATGCTGTATGTTAAGGAATCCAGCCAATACAAAAAAGATAGGCTCCCACAGCGAGTTATTCAAATAAAGCACAGCTGACTCAGTATTACCATTTTATCAGCATTTGGCAATACTGAGTTTTTTCATTTTATTTAGCCAACTATCCGTGCCTCACGATTTCATCAGCATCACTATTCCAGCAGTGCCAAAAATTCTGCCTCGCTGAGGACAGGTATCCCCAGCTCCTGTGCCTTCGTCAGCTTGCTGCCGGCAGCCTCCCCGGCCAGCACATAGTCCGTCTTCTTGGACACGGAGCCTGCCGCCTTGCCGCCGTGGGACTCTATCAATGCCTTTGCCTCATTGCGGCTGAGATTTGGCAGGGTGCCTGTCACCACCACCGTCTTGCCAGACAGCTTTTCATCCACAATGCCGCTATCCTTCAGCTCCATGTTGACGCCTGCTTCCTTCAGCCGTCTGATGATATCCACATTCACAGGGTCCCGGAAATACTCATAAATCGCCCTGCTACTGATTTCGCCGATATCATTGACCTCCCGGACAGACTCCACATCAGCCTCTGCCAGCCTATCCACGGAACGGAAATGCAGCATCAGCTCCCTGGCTGCGGCTTTGCCGATGCCGGAAATGCCAAAGCCTGCCACCAGTCTCTGTGGCTCGTTGGCCTTTGCCTTTTCGATAGCCTCCAGCACCTTGTCGGTATTTTTTTCCTTGCCAATCAGCCCCGATGCGATCATGGCCTCCCGATGCCGGGACAGCACAAAAATATCCGCCACATCCTTCACCAGTCCTGCTTCAATCAAAGCATGAATATTCTGCTCTCCCATGCCCTTGATATCCATGGCATCCCTGCCTGCAAAATTAATCAGATGATTCTCCAGCTGTGCCGGGCAGGATGGATTAGTGCACCTGATATCCGCCATGCTTTCCTCCCGTACAGCCTTATGGCCGCACACCGGGCAGGTATTGCCAATCAAAAATGGTACAGTGCCCTCAGGCCGCAGCTCATGGTTGACGGAGCGCACCTTGGGAATGATTTCCCCTGACTTGAACACGCTGATGGTATCCCCAATCCTGATATCCAGCTCATCAATAAAATCCTGATTGTGCAAGGTTGCCCGCTCCACCTTGGTACCGCAAAGCTGCACAGGCTCAAAGACAGCCGTCGGGGTGATGCGGCCTGTGCGCCCTACGGAAAGCTCAATATCCAGCAGCCTGGTTTCCTTTTCCTCCGGCGGATACTTGTAAGCCACCGCCCACTTAGGCACCTTGGAAGTCTGCCCCAGCTGCTCACGCTGGGCAAAGTCATTGACCTTTACCACGGCACCGTCAATATCATAAGGCAGGCTGCCCCGGGATGCCCCGATTTCATCAATAGCGGCCATGACTTCCTCGGCAGTACGGCAGACCTTGTAGTTGTGGATGACCTTCATGCCCTGTTTTTTCATGAAATCATAGGCTTCCGTATGGCTGGCAAACTCCCTGCCCTCAGCTATCTGCAAATTGAACACAAACATGGACAGCTGCCTTTCCTTGGTAATGCGGCTGTCCAGCTGCCTGAGGGTACCGGCAGCACAATTCCGGGGATTGGCAAAAGGCTTCAGCCCCAAAAGCTCCTGACGGTCATTTACCTTGGCAAATGCCTCCCGGCTCATGTACACCTCGCCCCGCACCTCAAAATAAGGCAGGCTGTCCTTCAGTTTCTGCTTTATATCCTTGATGACACGGGCATTTTCCGTAACGTCCTCCCCCTGAATTACCCCGTCCCCCCGGGTAATAGCCTGAGTGAGCTGGCCATCACGGTAGCGAAGTGCCAGGGAAAGGCCATCAATTTTTTCCTCCACCACAAACTCCGGCTCATCCAGTGCCTCAATAGCGGAGTTCACAAAATCCGCCACCTCCGCCTTGGAAAAAACATCCTGCAAGGAAAGCATGGGCACATCGTGCTGCACCAGCACACCTGCCTCACGCCTTGCCGTGCCGCCCACCTGCTGGGTAGGAGAAGTCTTGGTAATCAGCTCCGGATACGCCCCCTCCAGGGATTTCAGCCTCTGCATCAGCAAATCATACTCATAATCGCTGATTTCAGGGCTGTCGTTATCATAATAGCATTTATTATGATGGCGGATTTCCTTCCGCAGCCTGTTCAGCTCCTTTTTGACCTCCGCTATATCCATCTCATTTACATTTACACTTGCATTGGCACTTGCACTTTCATTTGCACTTTCCTTTGCGGTCACGTTTTCCTTTACATTCACATCTATAGCCATACACTTACACCTTCTTCAATGGCGCATACTTCTGCATCAGCTTTTTCAGCCCGATGCCAGGAAAATTAATCTGTATCTCCCTTTCCTCCCCGGAGCCGGAGACACCTACCACAGTTCCCGTTCCCCACTTGCTGTGGGCTGCCTTGTCACCTGTTTTCCACTGAATGCTCATATCAGGACGGGCCAGGGATTTGGTGCCCATCTGCACCCCCTTGGCAATGGACGGATTAATGCTGCGCACTGCCGACAGTGCTTCCAGCCCGGACATTGGCTGTCCCTTGGCAGCTGACGGACGGCCTGCACCACTGGAAAAATGCGGAGCAAAGCTGCCAGCAGAAGCCATGCCTCCGGCAGGCCTCTGCTGTTCTACCGTACCTGCCTGAGGGGAATTTTTCGCCGTAAAGCCTCCGCCGCTGCGGCTGTAGCCACCGTAGCCAAAGCTGCCCCCGAACCGCTTGCCACCATAACCGTTACCATTGCCATGGCTGCCATAACCATTACTGCCACTGCCGTAGCCATCATAATCATGATAGCCCCCAAAGCCGCCTTCATCCTCAAACCGCCTGCGGCGGAAAGCCAGCTCCTCCTTCAATTCGGCGGGGATTTCATCCAAAAAGCGTGACGGCTCATACACATTGGTACGGCCGTAGATGGTGCGCATACCTGCATAAGTCATGTACAGCTTCCGCTGGGCACGGGTGATGCCCACATAGCAGGTACGTCTTTCTTCCTCCATCTGCTCCGGCTCCATCAAGGTTCTGGCATGAGGGAACATCCCCTCCTCCATACCTGCCATGAAAACCACCGGGAACTCCAATCCCTTGGCGGCATGAAGCGTCATCAGGGTAACCCGTTCCTCCTCCAGATCCGACTCGTCAATATCGGACAGCAGCGCCATCTTGCTCAGGAAATTCTCCAAATTCGGTTCTTCTTCCTCCTCCTTCTCAAACTCCTTGGCAACGCCTATAAATTCATGCAGGTTCTCAATGCGTGACTCATTCTCGATTTTCTTCTCAGCCTTGTCATTTTTCAGGGCTTCCTCATAACCGGTCTTCTCCATGACTTCCTCAATCAGGTCGGACACCGCCAGCTTGTCCATGCGCTCCATCAGCTCCAGCAGCAGCAGGGCGAACTGCTTCAAAGGATTGCGGCTTCGGGCTGTGAGCCCCGGCACAGCAGCCAGCAATTCCTCATTGGCAATTACCTCGAACAGGCTCACATCATTTTCCACTGCATACACCATCAGCTTATCCACCGAGGCAGCACCAATCCCCCGCTTCGGCACGTTGATGATGCGCATCAGGCTGACAGTATCCATCGGATTGAACATAACCCGGAGATATGCCACTATATCCTTGATTTCCATGCGGTCGTAGAATTTCAGCCCCCCTACCATGGTATAAGGCAGGCCTACACGCATAAAGGCATCCTCCAGCACCCGGGACTGGGCGTTGGTACGGTACAAAATCGCCATGTCACCATAAGATGCCTTATAAATATCATGCTGCTTGCTGATGGTATCCGTGATGAACCGAGCCTCATCCCGCTCATCCGAGGCAAGATAAGTAGTAATCTTGTCCCCCTGGGCGTTATCAGTCCACAGGCGTTTCTTCTTGCGATGAGAATTGTGGTCTATCACCGCATTGGCAGCTGCCAGGATATTTTTTGTAGAGCGGTAATTCTGCTCCAGCATGATGGTACGGGCATCAGGATAATCCTTCTCAAAGTTCAGGATATTGGTAATATCCGCACCGCGCCAGCCATAGATGGACTGATCCGCATCGCCCACCACGCAAAGATTGCGGTAGCCCCCTGCCAGCAGGGTGGTCAGCTGATACTGGGCTCCGTTGGTATCCTGATACTCATCCACCAAAATGTACTTGAAACGCCTCTGATAGCGGCTGCGGATTTCCTCATTTTCCGACAGCAGGGACACCGTCACCAGCAGCAAATCATCAAAGTCAAGGGCATTGTTCTCCCGGAGCATCGCCTGATATTTCTTGTACACCTCGGCAACCTTTTTCTGGAAAAAATCCGCTGCCTGAGCCTCAAATGCCATAGGCCCCAGCATCTGATTCTTGGCGTTGGAAATAGCATTGCGGATGCCTCCCGGATTGTACTGCTTCTCATCCAGGTTCAGCTCCTTGATGACCTTCTTGACCACCGTCTGGGAGTCTCCGGAATCATAGATGACAAAATTGCTCTTGTACATGCCGGTGGCCTCAATCTCCCGGCGCAAAAAACGGGCGCAGAAGGAATGAAAGGTACTGAGCCAGATTTCCTTGGCATAAGGGCCAATCATGTTCTCCACACGCTCCCGCATTTCGGCTGCCGCCTTGTTGGTAAAGGTGATGGCCAGAATGCTGTAGGGGGCAACGCCATGCTCCAACAGGTTGGCAATCCTGTGGGTAAGCACCCGTGTCTTGCCTGAACCGGCACCTGCCATAATCAAAAGAGGGCCTTCAAGGCATGCCACCGCTTCCCTCTGGTCATCATTCAATCCGCTAAAAATATCCAAGCCGCTTCATCCTCCCGCTCTCGGTCACTCCCTGACCACCTCAATACAAACCGTTCAGCTTATGATTGCCCTTTGGCATAATTAACGCAAAAGGGCTGGCATTAGCCATAAGCAACCTCTGCCAGCCCATTATCACAACTAAACTCTTACAGCTTTAAGCTTTAAGCTCTAACATCTAAGCTTTAACGTCCAAGCTCTGACCTATTGCAGCCCTATTGCAGACCTATTACAGACCTATTACAGCTTTGCAGCAGCCTCAGTCAGCTGCGGTACAATCTGCTTCTTGCGGGACATAACCCCCGGCAGATAAACAGAATCACCATTAAGCTCCTTGCCAAAAGCATCAGCAATCAGCTGCTTCGGCTCGCCCACAAATACCAGCTCCGTGGACTCCTCCATAATATCAGTAACCATCAGCAGAGCCAAATCGTAGCCCTCTGCCTTGCAAAGCTCCTCCATAGCAGCAGTCAGCTCTGCTTTCTTTGCCAGAATATCTGCGGTGTCCATTACGGAAATCTGGCTGACAATAGCCTTGTAGCTGCCGAAGGAGAAAGGCTTGGAGTCAGTTTTAGCAATCTGGGCAGGAGTCAGGTCCCCCAGATCAGCACCTGCCTTCAGCATAGCCATGCCGTATTCCTTCAGATCAACACCGGCAATACCTGCCAGCTTCTCAGCTGCATCCTTGTCCTGCTGGGTGCAGGTCGGAGACTTAAAGAGAACGGTATCAGAAACGATAGCGGACAGCAGCAGGCCTGCAATCTCCTTGGTCAGCTCCACCTGCCAGCGGTCAAACATCTTGGCAACGATGGTGGCAGTGCAGCCAACAGGCTCAATATGCACGAAAATCGGGTTGGCAGTATTGATGCCCCCCAGGCGGTGATGATCGATAATCCCCTGCAGGTCAGCGGCTGCCAGGCCGTCTACAGCCTGGCCTTCCTCGTTGTGGTCAACCAAAATAATAGGCTGCTTTTCCTCTACTGACTGCACCAGATCCGGAGCCTCAACCTTGAAGTAATCCAGGGCATACTGAGTCTCCTTGTTCACCTCGCCGGCACGGATTGCCACAGCATCCACGCCCAGGCCCCGCTTCAGGGCAGCATAGCCCAGTGCGGAGCAGATAGAATCGGTATCAGGATTTTTATGACCGGTAACAAATACTTTACTCAAAACAAATTCCTCCTAAAAACGTGCATTATTTATAATAATCATCAATCATCTTAATTTGCAATAATCGCCTATGCCAATCAGCAGCTGCACTAATAGCGGATTTACCAAGCATCAGCTTCTGGTGCCTGGCCCTTCCTGCAAAAGATTGGCATAATCCAGCTGCCGCATTGCCTCATAGGCCACAATTGCCGCCGCATTGGACAGGTTCAGGGAACGGGCTCCCTCAATCATGGGAATACGGATGCAGTGCTCCCAGTTTGCCTTTAGAATATCCTCAGGAATACCGGCTGTTTCCTTGCCGAATACCAGCATATCATCCCTGCCAAACTGCGCCTCTGAGTGGGCTCTTGGTGCCTTGGTGGAGCAGTAATGGAATTTATGCCCCGGGTACATGGCCTTTACCTCGGCAAAGCTCTCATGGACGTGCACCTTCACCAGATGCCAGTAGTCCAGCCCGGCACGCTTCAGATGCTTGTCATCAATGGAAAAGCCCAGGGGCTTCACCAGATGCAGCTCAATGCCCGTAGCAGCGCACAGACGGGCAATATTGCCGGTATTGCCGGGAATTTCCGGCTCAATCAGTACGATGTGCATTTCCTGTCACCTGCAGCCCATCAATCGCAGTCAGCAGTAACTACCGCACCCTTGGAAGCGGAAGTGGTCAGCTTGGCATAACGGGACAGGTAGCCGGTCTTGATCTTCGGCTCAGGCTTTACCCAGGCAGCCTTGCGCTTGGCCAGCTCCTCATCGCTGACACGCAGCTCCAGCTTGCGGTTCGGGATATCGATATCGATGATGTCACCATCCTCAATCAGGGCAATCGGGCCTCCTGCCATTGCCTCAGGGGAAACATGGCCGATGCAGGCACCACGGCTGGCACCGGAGAAACGGCCATCCGTAATCAGCCCCACCTTCAGGCCACGGCCGGAAATAACGGCAGTCGGGTTCAGCATCTCCTGCATGCCAGGGCCGCCCTTAGGGCCTTCATAGCGGATAACAACTACATCACCCTCCACAATCTGCCCCTCCATAATGGCATTCACAGCAGACTCCTCGGAGCTGAAGCACTTGGCCTTGCCGGAGTAGACCAGCATATCCTCTGCCACGGCGGAAGCCTTCACTACAGCATTCTCAGGGCAGAGATTGCCGGACAGGATGGCGAGACCGCCCTCCTTGCGATATGGTTCCTCCACAGTCCTGATCACATCAGGGCGGAGCGTCCTGGCATTGGCAATCTTTTCCTCCACTGTGCCTACCACAGTCATGGCATCAGTATGGATAACGCCCTTCTTGGACAGCTCCTTCATGACAGCATTGATACCGCCAGCCTCATTAAGGTCAATCATGTGATGGGCACCTGCCGGGCTCAGCTTGGCAATATACGGCGTATGGCGGCTGATTTCATCAAACTTGGCAGCAGGCAGCTCAATGCCTGCCTCATGGGCAATAGCAGTCAGATGCAGTACCGTATTGGTGGAGCCGCCGATACCCATATCAACAGTGATAGCATTCTCAAATGCCTTTTCCGTCAGAATATCCCGTGGCTTAATATCCTTCTCAATAAGATTCATGATAACCTGACCGGCACGCTTTGCCAGCTGGCGGCGAGCACCAGTGTAGGCGGCAGGAATAGTGCCGTTGCCAGGCAAGCCCATACCAAGAGCCTCAGTCAGGCAGTTCATGGTATTGGCAGTAAAGAGACCTGCACAGGAACCGCAGCCCGGGCAGGCAGACGCCTCAATGGCAGTCATATCCGCCTCAGAAATCTTGCCTGCAGCAAACTCACCGGCAGCCTCAAAGGACTGGCTTACGCTGATGTCACGGCCATTGTAACGGCCAGGCAGCATAGGGCCGCCGCTGACAACCACGCAAGGGATATTCAGCCTTGCAGCTGCCATCAGCATGCCAGGCACAACCTTGTCGCAGTTCGGAATCAGCACCAGGCCGTCAAAGCCGGTAGCAGTAGCAACAGCCTCGATAGAGTCAGCAATCAGCTCACGGCTGGCCAGGGAGAACTTCATGCCGGTATGCCCCATAGCGATGCCATCGCACACGCCGATAGCCGGGAACTCCATCGGCGTACCACCGGCAGCGGCAACTCCCAGCTTGGCAGCCTCAGTTATCTCCCGAAGATGAATATGCCCAGGAATAACCTCGTTGAAGGAATTGCAGATGCCGATTAACGGCTTCTTCAAATCCTCCGGCCCAAAGCCCATAGCATTAAACAAAGAACGATGGGCACACCTTGTTGCGCCCTTCTTAACAACATCAGACTTCATTACACAACTCTCCTAAAATAAAATTAGCCAAATTCAGCTTTCTATATTTTGTATACTTCAGTTTCATATTATTTTACACCAAAATCCCTTTCATGCCAATAAGTAATACGAAAATTTGTTTAAAATCACTCCCCCACTGAAAAAATGCAGCAGATACAAGGAGGAAAAATCGCACAGCAAAAAGCCCCGGCATCTCGCCGAGGCAATATCATCAAATGGTGGCTGCGAAGAGACTTGAACTCCTGACACTCCGGGTATGAACCGAATGCTCTAGCCAGCTGAGCTACGCAGCCATATAATGGAGCTGATAACCAGAGTTGAACTGGTGACCTCATCCTTACCAAGGATGCGCTCTACCTACTGAGCTATATCAGCATATTCATAACACCAAACACAAAATGAATTTGGTTGCGGGAAGAGGACTCGAACCTCTGACCTTCGGGTTATGAGCCCGACGAGCTACCTGCTGCTCCATCCCGCGATGTAAGTAATGCCTGCACTCTCACAAGCACCGACAATTTGGTATTATATCAGCCTGCTACGCATTTGTCAAATAAATTTTTAAACTTTTTATGGCTGTAGTATCAACAGCAAACATGATATAATACTAGCATCACATAATGATGATATTATACTACGAAAAGTTTCCAATGATACTTTGATACTTTGATACCTTGATACCTTGATACTTTGATACTTTTCAAATGATATCTTTCTAAACAATACCCTATCTGGAAAGTGGTGAAATATGTGCTTGAAGACAATAGCATAGTATTGATGCACAAAAATATACCTGTTGCCCATTTCAATATAGACTCATACACAGGACGCATCATCAGCAAAATCAGCATCCTCAATCACGAGCATCTGCCCATACCCGTGCAATGCAACTCCGTCAATGATTTCACTGCTGTTGATGCCATGCAGAACTGGGTGGCTTTTCGCAGTATTCCAGCCAGCAGAAGCCACTTCACCAACTACCTGGAAAGGCTGGGAGTAGTTACGCCAAGTGCAGCTGCCTACAAAAGCCTCGGGCTGAATCTTTCTGACCAGTACTGGTACAGACCGCTTCATATGGATATTGACTGGCGCGATATAAATTTGTTTGAAAACAGCTTCCTCAGGGAAACCTTCCAGTCCAATGCCAACAACAATGGCAGCTTTATATCACCTGACAGCAATTCCAACGGCGAATTGCCAAAATTCTGGTGCATTGAGCATGGAAAAAGATTATTATACAAACAGGGCTCCGGCCCTCTTTATCAGCAGCCATATAATGAGGTATTTGCCAGCACTCTATTAGATAAATTGCAGATAAGCCATGTTTCCTACCAACTAAACAACATCGGTGATAAGCCCTATTCCGTATGTGAAACCTTTGTCGATGACCATACGGAATACATCCCGGCCTCAGACATACTCATGATGAAAAAGCATTCCAATAATGACAACGCCTATCAGCATTTTTTCAAGTGCATCGAGGCTCTGAAAATTGATGTTCCCCAGCAAGCTATAAACAATATCCTCATATTTGATTGCTTAATTAATAATACAGACAGGCACTACGGCAATTTCGGTTTTATACGCAATGCAGACACGCTGGAATTTAAAGGACTGGCACCTATTTTCGACAACGGCAATAGTCTTTGGTACAACGTATCTGATTGTGAAATAATTACTAGAAATCAGCCAGCCAAGCCATTTAGAAATACCCACGAACAACAGCTTAAGCTGATAAAAAGCTCTGACCTCTTATTGTCCATGCTTGATGATAATTTCGTCAAAAAAGCTGCTTATGATATTTTTGCACCAGCAGTCAAAACAGGCAGAATTAGCATGGAAAGAGTAGAAAGCATCATACGGAATGTGAATTACAATCTGCTGGTATTGCACAAATTTCAAGAACAAATTAATAACAGATAGAACAAATCAAATACAAATAGAATTATAGAATTTTGATGCACTTGATGTGAAATAGCGAGCCATGTTTTGGTTCGCTATTTTTTATCCCCTCCCCTGTCATCCCTCCCAAGCCGCATGATACCTGCATTCACCCACCTTCATTACAAAGCGTGCACCACAGAACGGTAGCTCCATGATGAAGGTTGCCGAGGGTGCTGTAAGCTCCACCGTTGAGATTCTGAAGACCTTGAAGGAAAAGGCTGTAAACGCAGCCAACGATTCCAACACTGACTCCGACCGTCAGACCATCCAGAAGGAACTGGATCAGTCCATTGACCAGATTAACGATAACGCAAACGTAACCTTCAACGGCAAGTACCTCGTTGATGGTTCCAAGAACACTCTGGGCAAGGCTACCTACACTGCCCTGTCTAATCAGAGCCTGTCCGAGGACACCAAGGCTGACACTAAGCTGACTGATTTGGCAGCCCGTAGCGGTGATTCCCTTGAGATTCATGACACTGATAAGGTTACTGTTTCCTATGTACAGGGCGGTAAGACTTATAGCACCACTTTCCAGGTAGGTGACAAGACTCTGCAGGATATTTTTGCTGCTGCTGAGGATATTGATAAGGATAGCCAGATTTTTGCTACCAATGATAATGAGGCTGTTAAGGCTGCTGGCGGTGCACAGGGGATTTCCACTGCTTCTGCTGAATCTAAAGCTATTGAATATCTGAAGGGACAGTTGGCAAGTGGCGAAGATGCAGATGGTGATGCCGATGCAAAAAGTACTGCTGGTGCTAGTGGCGGTAAGATTGCAGACTCTACCGGTGGTGCAGCACTGACAACCAAAGGCTTTGTGGATGGCAATGGTTTTGCTTATGGTGCTGGTGAGCTGTATAACAACGTAATCAACGCAGATAAAGAGCTCGCCAAGGCTGAATCCGCTATGGGCGTGTATGATTCTACTACCCCTGCTAACAATAAGGGTACCGCTGGTGCTTTGGGCGTTGCGTTGGAGAAGGCCGGCATTGCTTGGGATGGAAATGCTGCTACGCTTGATACTTCCGAGATGGAAGCTAAGTTGCAGGCTGCTTATGAGGATCCGACTAATGATGGCTTGAAGGAAGCTGTTGCTGCATATCGCGAGGATGTTGCTGATTTCAATACCGCAAAAGACAATATGACTTCTTCTGTAAAGGCATATGAGGCTGCCACCAAGCAGTTGGAAGCTCTTGAGAAGCAGCAGGCAGTTAATACTGCACAGGCTAGTGCAGATGCTTTGCGTAGTGCATTGGAAACTGCTATGGGGGCAGGCATTGATTCGGCAACTAAGATAGCATATATTGAGGTATCTTCTGTTGCTGCTGATGGTACTCTCACTAAGACTGATGTAGCTGCCGCAACTAAAACTGAGACCAATGCTGCTGATATGAAGGCAGAATTTGCCAAGGCTGTAGATTTGGTAGCTGCTAATGTTTTAAAAGGAACATCCACTGCCGCACAAGGTAAGACTGCATTAAAGAATATCACTGAAAAATATTTAGGCGGTGCTGATGGTACAGTCAAAATCGTTCCTGATAATGCTTTTGATAGCTATATTGATGCATTGGCTACATTAAAGACTGCTAAGGCTGATGTAACTGGTGTTGCTGATGATTTGAAGGCTGCCCAGGATAATGTAGTTTCTAAGTTTACCGCTCCTGCCTTGATGACCGGCTCTAATGTAGGTGTAAACGCTGCTGATGAGGTAGTTACTACTGCATCTGGACAGAATGCAATCACTATTACCGCAAATACTTCTGGTATTAGCGGTCAGATTTCCGGCTTGAATATCAGTGTATCTGATGCTCAGGGCAATGTAAAGAAGTCTGCTAATGCAGCTCTTGATGCTTTTGAGGAAACTGTACGTGCTCAGAATAAGTCTGATGACAATGCTATCAGCCTGCAGGTTGGTGCAAAGGCTAACCAGTCCATCAAGGTTGGCTTGACCGATATGCGTGCTGAGGCTCTTGGATTGCAGGGCGCAGATGGCACTAAGCTGAACATCTCTACTCAGACCAAGGCTAATGCTGCTATCAACGTACTAGATAACGCTATTCAGAAGGCTCTGGATCAGCAGACCACTATCGGTTCTGTTGAGTCTCGTCTTGAGTACACCAGCAGCAACTTGACCACTGCATCTGAGAATGTTCAGGCTTCCGAGTCCACTATCCGTGATGCTGATATGGCTAAGGCAATGACTGAGTACACCAAGAACAATGTTCTGCTCCAGGCTGCTCAGTCCATGCTGGCACAGGCTAACCAGTCCAGCTCCAACGTACTCAGCCTGCTCCAGTAATTTCGGTTATTGGTTCACACTGATGTATCCGGCTGATGTGCTTCGGCATGTTGACTGATATATAAACTTAATATACTAATTCCACATCCCTTCTTGTTGCTAGCCTGAAGGATACGATGTGTTATTAGAACTACCATTGCATGTGGGGCGGGAGAGTTGTCACTCCCGTCCCATTACTAATTTACGCACAATGCAAATATGCAGGTTAAAATATCTAGTGAAATTATAATGTTATTATTTTGACATAGGGGTATGATTATGGCAAACAATTCGTATATATGGCAGCCAAAATATGTGAGCAGTTTCCAATGTGATGGCATAAAATGCCATGCCAAATGCTGCAAAAAATGGGGAATCAATATTGATGAACGCTCCTTTCAAAAATATCAACGCATCAAGAATACTGATATGCAAAAGAAAATATTGTCCAGTATTATCAAACAAGAAAATATTAACAGCCATATTATAAAGCTGGATAATAAAGGTGCATGCCCTCTAATATGTAGCGATAATCTTTGTTACATCCAACGCAATCTGGGGGAAACATATTTATCCGAAACCTGTCGTATTTATCCGCGGAAACTAAATGTTATGAAAAATTTCCATTTGCGTTCATTAAGCATGACATGCCCTATTTACGAATGATAGTATGAGCATGCAAAAGCTTGAGCATCATCATGAGATGAATGGTGGCTGGAAATTATTGTCAAGGGCAAAAGCACCCAAATTTTCGTATAGTGGTGATTTGGCAGAAAGCATTATTTTGGGTGCATTGTCTATTTTGCAAAATGCTTCCTATACACGAGAAGCTCGCTTTATTCTCTTAGGCTTGTTTTTGGACAAAGCCGATGAACTAAAAGATGAAAGTGATGCAACAGAGCAAATAGCCAATTTGGCACTTACCTATCAAGGCATCGAATTTAAGAAAGAAATATCTAGTTTTTTAGATTCCTTCAGCTTTCATGCTACAGAAAATGAAGTATTTATGAATTCTCTTTTGACACTTTTGTCAGAAGAAAAACAACTTGGTGATATATCAGATTTGTTAAAATCAACTGACAAGTACAACACAGAGTATCAACTTTGGCATGGCTTGCTGGAGCATATATATGGCAAGGCTTTGGATAATTATTGGGTGCAGGAATTTATCTACCACGCCTATCCTTTTTATGTAAAGGGGAGTTTCCTGCACAATTATTTTATTTATCTGCTTAGTTACAAAGTCTGGGAAATTATGCTGTATAATTTCCGCAAGGGCATTGGGGAAATTATTGGTCATGAAGAATTTATCATGCTGGTTAATACTTACACCAGCATAATGGATCACAAACGTCAATTTTTGCATGTTATTGAACAGAAGGCTGCCGAATGTGAAGCTGAACCTGTAAAAGCTATGCAAATGTTGCTTCGCTTAAAATAATTATGCTTGATTTAACAGACAGAGGTAATGATAAGATATATCACTTATCATTACCTCTGTCTGTTTTTTTATGTATATTTTTCAAAAATACATTCCAATATTCGTCAAAAAGTGGTATAATGTTTGTAGAAAAGCTTTTCGTCTTTCAATGTAAAACAAATTCACAAAATCGCTCAATTCTGCTATAATTAAAGGGGATGACAGTATGGCAAACTTACAAGTACGC
>JBJDWY010000172.1:0-4971 GCA_051866255.1 Anaerovibrio sp.
GTTCTTCTTTTTCGTTCCATTCAAAGCCAAACATATCAATTACCTCACTTTCGTTTTATAGTAGGTAATTCTTCATAACATCGTTATCAATTCAGTACATGGTGGTGTCCCTGACAGCTTCATCTACAGTTAGTCCCTGCTTTCTGAGCCGCTTATAATGATTGGAAAATGCTGCATTCTCCCAATGTCTCTGTCTGTTAAGTTTATAAAAATTTATACACAAAAAAATTATAATGGTTTTGCTATGGCAGCTAATTCCTCAGGAGAATAACGCCCGGAAGCTTTTAGGGCATCCAAAGTGACCAGCCCATCAGAAAGCAAATCACGAATAGAGTTAAGGCGTCCAATAGCTATGCCACGAGTTTCGCCAATAGCTATGCCACGAGCTTCGCCAGCTTCCAGCAGGGCTTCCCGTTCTTCTTTTTCATTCCATTCAAAGCCAAACATATCAATTACCTCACTTTCGTTGTGCAGCAAGTAATTCTTCATAACATCGTTATCAATGCAGTACCTGATAGTGTCCCTGACAGCTTCATCTACGGTCAGTCCCTGCTTTCTGAGCAGCTTATAGTGATTGGAAAAAATGCTGTATTCCCTTAACGGCTTGCATATCTTCTTCAAATCCTCGTTCTTGCCGGTTGCCAGGTTATATACATGGACAACAAGCTCCAGCTTGTCAGAAGGTGTCTTGAAAGCATCACTCAGCCTGAGTTCCTTATGCTCAAAGCTGGTGTCCTCACCATCATAAAAAACATAAAACTCAGGGGCAGGGAGCTTTATCAGCTCTGTGCTGTATATTTTCCGCTTCTCAGGCTCTATATAACGTTTGAATAGCTCATCCACATAGCCTAACAGCCTGACCGGCATATTGGGGTTGAGGGTAGTCTGGTGCTCAATCAGCATCATGATAAGGGCATCCAGCATAAATGAAATATCGTTTTTTATGTTGCTGTAAAAGCTGCCTGCAAGAGTTGTAATCAAAACTTTGGATGTATCAGTGTAATGAGTGTGCCTGATTGCGTTGAAAATCTCCAACAGATGGGACTCGGTGCCGATAAAACGGCAGAATACTGTGTCGCGTACTTGTAAGTTTGCCATACTGTCATCCCCTTTAATTATAGCAGAATTGAGCTATTTTGTGAACTGTTTCCACTTTGTAGTCGAAAAACCATTCTACAAACATTATACCACTTTTCAATGAATATGGGAATGTATTTTTGAAAAATATACATAAAAAACAGGCAAAGTCAATGATAAGTGATATGTCTTATCATTTTCTCTGCCTGTTAACTTAATTATGCCTTAGCTTTGCAAAAGATTCAGCACGTTAGAACTAGATTGATTTGCCTGTGCCAGCATGGCCTGCGACGATTGGGAAAGGATATTGTATTTTGCATAGGCGGTCATTTCCTTTGCCATATTTGCATCCCGTATGGTGCTGTCAGCAGCAGTAGTATTTTCATGTACAATGACAATATTATCATTCATTACAGCCAGACGCTGATGCTGCGCTCCCATCGTAGTTATAGAGTTTTCCAGATACCGCAGAGCCTGGTCGATATTCGTCAGAAAAGCCCGTGCTTTTGACTGGGTACTAATACACGTTTCTAGTTCTATATCCGTCACTTCCGGGTACGGCCATACCTCACTGCGGAATTTCTGCTTCTTTTCATCATCGGTCAGCCCATCATATTCATTTGGCCATGGCTCAGGATAGTCTGCTTCCGTTGGCTCAATGCCCACCCAATGGTCATCAGTGCCGGGAAACAGCATGCCAAGGGTAGTATTTGGCAGCTTCAATGCCGTATTAGCAGAAGCAGCTGTATCTCCCTGAATATAAATGCTACTAGTTGGTGTCATATAACTGGTATAGATATGCTGGTCGGGGATAACATTAAGTTTTCCCTTGATGCCATTGTATACGCACAATCCCAAGTCAGATTTTTCCAAATAGCATTTTGTTGTTCCGCCAGCATCGATATAAATATTTAGCTGCACATTGTGAGTAGTGGATATTGTAGCTGGATTTGTACCAGCAGCAATGCCTCTGGCGTTATTAATGCCATCTGCCAAAGCTTGGACTATATCTGACGAGGTAGCAGCTCCCTGAACGCCGACAATATAACACTCCGACACACCATCAGTACCCATATAATATTCCCCTGAGCCAAAACTCTTGTCCTTGTCAAACATAACAGAAACAAACTGTCGGCAGCCATCACATAAAACAGAAAATCCCTGTTCATGCAAATCATCCGGCAAATTACCATAACGTGAAAAATCCAGCTGATATGCCTTTTTATCATGACTTTGGAGTGAACCTGTGTATGTTCCAATCATCTTGCCATTAGGCAATGTATCATAGGTGTAGATTTTAGCAGGATACTGGTCACTAATAGTAATGGATGTCGTTCCTGCTGTAACAGCAGCCGAACCGCCTGTGCCAACAGTTCCCAACACCTGATAATTTTTTGTATGGGGCAAAAAACCTGATGCTCCGACACTAGGCATGGCAGGTGTACCAGCAGTAATGTTCAAGGGAATATAGCTTGGGGGAGTATTGCCCACAGGATATTCTATGGCAGGAATAGCAGGCCCCATACCCGTTGTATCAGCATCCACCACAGTATAGCTACCTCCGGCAGCATCATATACAGCAGAGCCGATACCGGGCATGGATGACATAGCATTATATGTAAAGCTGTTGGCATCATAAACAGTCTGGCCATTGTTTAGTTCCAGATAGGATGTCGGTGGCCTATAGCACATGATGCCATCTCGGATAGCGGCCTGATTGGGTGGTTCCGGGACTAAGTCTATAGTATTAAGTGTCTCTGCTGCTTCTGAATCAAAAGTAGTAGAACCTGGAATAAATGTAGTATCTGTATGCTCCAGCTCAGCCTGGTTCAAAAGCGGCCTGCCATTATAATTTGTTGACACAGCAATATCATCAATCTCCGTCAGCCGCTGGTTCACTTCCTTCTGCATGATCGCCCTGTCCGAATCACTGTATACGCCACTGGCAGATTTCAAAGCCAGTTCCCTTATGGTAGCCAAAAGCTCCACCTGGCTCTGCATAGCCCCCTCTGCTACCTTGGTTATATCTGCCCCTTTATTTGTATTGGCTGAACACTGATTCAGTGCCCGTATCTGGACACGCATTTTTTCGGATATGCTGTATGCCGCGGCATCATCACCTGCATTGCGGACTTTCAGCCCTGACGCCAACTTTTTTAGGGAGCCGGACAGCTTGTTGTTCTGCCTGTTGGCTTCATTGAGGGCTGACATGGCAGCCATATTGTTGTAGATTACCATAAATTTCACTCCAAGACATTGTCCCTAACCAAAACTATATAAATAGCATATTTAATTTAAACGCAGCAATACCTGCATCAACTTTATAGGCTCTGCCTCAAATGGTGCGGTATACTCCACCAAATAGTCCACAAAAGCATTTATATGGTCCAACTTCTTGCTATATCTGGTTATCAAATCTAAAAAATCATTTTTAGTAATTTTGCCGTCATAAGCGTAATAAAAGCCGTAAAGATACATTTCCCAAACCTTGTAGGCTATCAGATAAGTAAAATAGTTGTGCAAGAAGCTTCCCTTCATAAAGAATGGAAAGCCATGACACAAAAATTCATGCTGCCAATACCTATTGATAGCTTCACCAAAAGTATCTTCTGTCAGCTTTCGGAAATTAGAATAATTTTCCTCATAATCCTGCGCCTGCTTGATTAACAGTGACACATCAAGAAAAGCCTTTTTCTCCTGCAAAAAATTTAATATACCAGTCAATAATTGCCCATGAGCAGTAGGATAAAACACCCAATTGGCAAAAATATCCTGAATCTGTATCTGAAAATCATCGCTGCTGTAAAACAATGCTAAATCAGCAATAGCTTCCGCACCTTTTGGCAAATTTTTTAATTCATCAGACTTATCCAAAAACAACCCCAATATAACCATTCGTTGTTCCAGAGTATAAAAAGTATTTTGCAATATAGATAAACTGCCCAGTATTACATTTGCAACCAGGGAAGTATCTATATCGTCAACCATTTTTTCGCATTGCAATGCAATTTTCCATGAATTGCTCTCGTTTCCAGGCAAGATATTTTTTATATCCATGCCATTTTTAGAAAACAAAGCTGCCTCCGTTGCTATCGGGCATGTCATACTCAGTGTCCGTAGCTGACAATCCCCTATATAGCGTACAAAACGCGGATACGATTGACAGATAGGCGCCAGTGCGTCTGCCCCAAAGTTACGTTGTATATAACATAAAGTATCCGTACAAATTAATGGACATGCTCCATCAGAGTTGAGTTTTACCTGCATATATCCTTTGGGGATTATATTAGGCTCTATGCTGGAAAGTATTTTCTTTCTGATATTAGGATTTTTTATTCGCTGATATTTTTTGTAAGTCTCAATGTCTATATCAATACGCCAATTTTTACAACACTTGGCATTACATTTAGTACCATCACACTGGAAGTGCTCTACATATTCCGGCTGCAGTATAATAGATGTAGATTCAGTCATTAATTTCTCCTTAAGATACGAATTATCATAATTGAGGAGCTTTAGCAAATGCTTTCCAATAACACTGTTCTTCATACGGGATTCCACCTAAATCTGTTAAAAGAACTGTAACAGTATTAGCTTTGAGATTAAATCTTAATATCCACTGATTCAGGTACGTGATTTTGTTTCCATCTATACAGTAACTATCATTGGAATTTCTATATCTATCAAGAACCGTAGCATAAAATTCAACAGTTATATAATCATTTTTTCTATTCCTATCCAACGGATTGCATGATACTTCTATCAGTCTATGTTCACTATTTCGTACAAGGAAAGTTACATAATTATTATTTTTTTCAACATTACACATGATTCATTTTCTCCCTATATAATCTTGCAATATCTCTCAAATACTCCCGTTTTCTCAGTTTTTCA
>JBJDWY010000173.1:0-22176 GCA_051866255.1 Anaerovibrio sp.
GAAAATATTCGCATAAAAATATATTGTTATATTGCAGCTTGCGGATTGCTTTGGAGTAATTGGTGTGAATATAAGCATACACTGGGAGTTACCTTTGGCCCTTATGCAGTACAACAATATCTGTATGCAAAAACATATTACAATTTAGTATCAGACAAGATATAGGTGTAAAATCTTATATCAGTACCTTGGATTAACAATAATAATTTCAGGAGATGGAATATGAATTTCAGAAAAGAAAAGCAAATTGATTGGTTAATCAGTATCATCCCAGCAATACTAATAACAATTTTGTGCATTTATTTTGTTGTAGAGCCTCATGCAGCTAATCAGTGGATTGCCAAAATTCGCTTCTATTTTACAGATACATTTGGTTTATATTACCTAGTAATCGGATTAGCGGTGTTTCTCTTTTCCCTGTATATATCCTGCTTTGCTAAATACGGTAATATTGTGCTTGGCAGTCCGGCAGAGAAACCACAGTATTCATTTGCTTCCTGGGGGGCAATGATGTTTACAGCCGGTTTAGCAGCAGATATATTATTCTATTCGTTTTCTGAATGGGTGTTATATGCTGCAGATGAACATGTCAAGCAGCTGGGAGCAGTTCAGGCTTGGGCAAGTGTTTTTCCCTTATTTCATTGGGGGTTAATTCCCTGGAGTTTTTATTTGACATTAGCTGTGGCATTTGGGTTTATGCTGCATGTCAAAAAAACTAATCGGCAACGTTTTTCCGAAGCCTGCCGGCCTATCCTGGGAAAATATACGGATGGATATATTGGCCGCTTTATAGATTTGATGGCTGTTTTTGCTTTGCTGGCTGGTACAGCAACGACCTTTAGCCTTGCTACGCCGCTTATGGCAGCTATAATCAATAATTTATTGAATCTAAGCTTATCCATAACATTTATTACCACAGGTATTTTGGTAACAACGTGTATGATATATACTTACTCGCTGTTGCATGGCATCAAGGGTATAGGTAAGCTTGCTCATATATGTATATATTTATTCTTTTTTAATCTCTTATATATTTTATTTCTTGGTGGAGAAACAAAATATATACTTGAAACGGGATTCTATGCTTTAGGATGCATGCTGCAAAATTTTTTGGTTTTGGCTACCTATACAGATCCTCTAAGGACGACATCTTTCCCGCAAAATTGGACTATTTTTTATTGGGCTTACTGGATGGTTTGGTGTGTTGCAGCTCCTTTTTTCATCGGCAGGATTTCTCGCGGACGTACTGTTCGACAGGTTATTTTTGGGGGATATTTTTTTGGTGCAGGTTCTACCATGTTAAGTTTCATAATTTTTGGCAATTATTCGATGAGCCTGCAAATGTTCAATAAGATAGATATTTTGGCTCAATATTCCCTTAATGGCAATTTGTATGAAGTTATTCTAGCTATTTTATCAGCCCTCCCGGTTGGTGCCTCCTTATTTATGATGTTGCTCCTCATAAATATGATTTTGTTTTATGCTACCTCTTTTGATGCGATAGCTTTAATTGGAGCCTGCTATAGCTACATAAATTTGTCGGAAAAAGAAATGCCTGGCAAAGTTGTTCAGTTCATATGGTGCATCCTTTTGATTTTATTGCCAATCGCGTTGATCTTTTCTGAGAGTTCTATGAGCAATCTACAATCAGTCAGTATAATTGCAGCCTTTCCAATAGGAATAATTATGGTGATGATTCTGATAAGCTTTCTGAAAAGTGTAAAATAGAGTTTTGCAATATGTGCTTCATTATGTTTTGGCATTAATTTTAGATGAAGAAATCAATAAGTTAATAAATTTAGTTGTTTTTTCGATAAAAAATATGTGTTGACAACGTATGATACGGAGTGATGGTACTATGGGGGGAAGGGAATAGCAGTTAATAAGGCTTTTCAGAAAGGGGAGTAATAATGGACGATAAATACATAGGGAATGTAAGATTGGATTTTTCTGCTTATAAGGCAGAGGACAATTACAGTGACGGAGATATTGAAGAAGAACTGCTGCAGGCTGTCAGGAATGGAAAGAGTGATTGGTTGCTGCATAATGATAATAGATGGCCTGTTTTGTATCATTTGTCCCAGGAACGTGAGAATTTGTTGTCCTGGATTCCGTTTAGGGGAAAAAGCGTGCTGGAGATTGGCAGTGGATGTGGAGGCGTGACCGGAGCTTTGTTAGCTCAGGCAGCTTCCGTTGAATGTGTGGAGTTATCACCAAGGAGGGCAGAGATTGCAGCCTGGCGTCATAAGGATGAGGCTGGTTTTACCATTCATGTAGGAAACCTGAACGACATGGATGCAGTTCTGGAAGGGCGGTTTGATTATGTTACATTGATAGGTGTGCTGGAATATGCAGCTTCTTTTACGCATACCGATAAGCCGTACCATGATTTTATCAGGCATTGTGCCCGTTTTCTCAAGCCGGGCGGCTCGCTTATCATAGCTATAGAGAATCGGCTGGGGCTGAAATACATTACTGGTGCGTATGAGGACCATACCGGCAGGATGTTTGATGGCTTGCGCGGTTATCCAGATGTCAAGGGGGTACGGACATTTTCCCGCAAGGAACTGCACAATCTTCTGGCGGAATCAGGCTTTTCAGGACAGGAGTGGTATTACCCATTTCCAGATTATAAATTTGCCTATGATATATTTTCGGATGAATATCTGTCTAATAAAAGCCATCTGCGCTTGCCTGCCTATGCGGCCTATGATAGAAACAGAATAACGTTTTTTGATGAGTCGGAGTTTGTCGAAGCCTTGTCTGACGTAAAGGCATACAGGGAGTTTTCAAATTCATTTTTAGTGTTTGCCAATTTAGCTGGAAAGGCAGATATAAGTTTATATCCGCGCAGAGTGCATTTTCCGGGCTCCAGAGCCCCTAAGTATCGGATTAGTACAGAGATATATGCTGACAGGGTGCTAAAAAAAGCCCGGTCTGAGGTTTCCTGCCAGCATATTTCAAGAATTTTGGAAAATGAAATGAAGCTGGTAGAGCAATATGGTCGTCAGCATGTGGCAAAATCCTGGCGAATTGATGATTATACAATGGCTACTGAATATGTTCCAGGGGATAGCTTTAATGAGTTGTGCCAGCGTGCCTGGCATGAAAGTGGCAAGGAAGGCCTGTATGGCTATCTTGATTTCTTTTGCAGGTATATTCTGCGTGGAGGAACAGATGGTAAAATAGATATTGGCGGTGCAGGGCGTTGCTACAATATAGACTTAAATTTCGATAATATAGTAGTGAATGAAGGTAATTTTGTCTTTATTGATTATGAGTGGCTGTCAGGCGGAGTAACATCCGAATTTGTGCTATGGCGTTCGCTAGCCTTATTTTACTCTTACCTAAACACCGGCATGAAGGATATGCTGTCTGATGTTGATTTGTGTGGCAGGTTTGGCATTACTGATGATATGATGAATAGATTTAAGACTAAGGAAGCGGAGTTTATGTCTGAGGTTTGTGATATGTATATGAAGAAATACGCAAAAGAAGTTCGTTTGGTGAATATTGCATTATGATGGGCACTGTATGGACTTCGTCATGGAACACGGTTTGGCGAAGTGAAATATTAATAAAGGCAGAGGTTTTTCCGATATAGAAAGTGTATGGTGACAACATATAGTACGGAGTGAGATTGCAATGGTAATTTTTAATAATATGGCTGCCATGTCTGCCTTGAATGAGAATAACCGCAATACCGGCAAGCTAGGCAAGGTTATCAAGCAGGCTTCTTCTGGTATGCGGATAAATTCTGCCGGGGATGATGCCTCAGGTTACAGTATATCTGAAAAAATGCGTGTCAAGATAAGGGCACTGGGGCAGTGTAAGGAAAATTCTGCCAAGGGGCAGGATTTGATTGACACAGCTTCGGCAGCGATTGATGAGCAGGTCAACATCATGAAGCAGGTCAAGACCATAGCCTTGAAGGCTACTGATGGAACCTATACGGATTCAGACAGGAGGATTCTGCAAAAGGAATTGTCACAGATGCTGGATCAGTCGGAGGATATAGCGAATACCCAGTTCAATGGTATTTCCCTGCTTAATCAGAGCATGGTTTCCAGGTCTAAAAAATGGTTTGATGCCGATGCGCCATATAGGGTGAATCGCAATAATATACCGGTGTTGGCGCAGGCGGCTTCAGGGGATTATCCTGTGAGGCAAGGCGTTTACGTTGAGGTTACTTCGTCTTCTACTTTATTTGATGCATCGATTACGACTCCTGGTGGCGTTCTGACAACGAAACCTATTGGTGGCACTGTAGTCTTTGATGCTGCTAAAAACAGTCATACTGTATATCAGGATACCGTTAATAATAAGCTGTACCTCGATAGTGCCACCGGACATGAGCTTGATCTTGATGGAACAGGCTGTTTAGTGGATACTACGGATGGATCGTATATATATGATGGCAAATTGCCACGGCTGACAGTGCCTTTTGCTGCCGGTATGCAGGTTTCAACTTCATATGTTTATCCACCCATTAATAATTTTACCATTGAGGTTGATAAATATAAAAGCTCTCCAGGCAATGATGTGCTGACTTATTTTGATCCTTCTGTTAGTGTGCCGTATAATTCCATCACTGAATTGGATCTAAGCAGTCTCGGTACACATGTTGCTAATGTTCCGCAGGATTTGGATGGCCTTGGATTTTCTTTTGATTGCGGAGGCTGTGACCAGTTCGTGACGATTATGTTTGATGCTTCAACGGGTGATTCCAAATTGTACGAGGGGAATAGCGGCAGTCCGCCTCCGCTTTGTTATGTGATAGGTGTTGAAAATGTAACTACAGTTCCTTCACTGGAGGAATCTTTGGGTCAGGCTATTTTTAATGGGGTTAATGAAGCTACCAAGTGGACGAAGGGGACTTCTTTGCCTTCCTCATCGGATACCTCTACTACAATAACCAATGACCATAACATACAGCTTAATTATTATGCCGCTTCCGGCAAGATATCCATAACTAAGTCGGGGCCAAGGATGACTATGAAGAATGGCCTGATGGGTGAGATGAAGGTGGATGTGTTCTACAAGCCGGAGCAAAATCTGTATTTGCAGACGGATGCCAAAGGGAGTTTTCATACGAAAATATCCTTGCCGAATACGACTTTATCCATGCTGTTTGCAGATTCGTCCGCCCATTGGGATATAGAGCCGGAGGAAAGTGATTATCCTGACAAATGGCCGTCAGAGTACGACTTTCCTGATAACTGGCAGGATCAGTACAGCAGTGCGGATGTTACGGAGGCCCAGAAGCGTGAGCGCTGGGAGGATGAGATATGGAAATATCCTAACCATAAGGTTGACCTGGATGTGGATAATTGTGTCAGCACAATCGACAAGGCAAACGAGTTCTTAGCAGGTGTCGACCAGGCCATCAAGTATCTTCTGAATGCCAATACTACCCTGGGAGCAGAGTCAAGCAGGCTGGATTATACCCAGGACAATATTGTTGTCATGCAGGAAAATACTACAGCGGCAGAGTCAGTGCAAAGGGATGCGGATATGGCAAAGACCATGATGGAGTATGCCAAGTATAATCTTTTGCAGCAGGCCTCCCAGTCCATGCTGGCCCAGGCCAATCAGACGCCTAACGGTGTGCTGGGGCTTTTGCAGTGATTTTTTACTTCAATTCGGATATTGTTTTTACTGCGGTCTTAGGAAAAGGCCGCAGTTTTTATGTGTATCAAAATGCTGGATCATAGCGTAAAACGTTTCACAAATAGCTGATTTTCTGTTAGAATATAGTCAGTGATTGTGGGAATTTTTGGAAAAATTGTATTTTTGTAAACCCTGCGTGGATGGAGGGCTTGCGATGAAAATAAAAAATAATATGGCAGCGATGTTTGCCTTAAATAAGCTTAACCGCAATAGCAATAAGCTGGGCAAGGCGGCGAAAAAGGCTGCTTCAGGCGTGAGGATAAATTCAGCCGGGGATGATGCTTCCGGCTACAGCATATCGGAAAAAATGCGTGTGCAGATACGGGCACTGTCACAGAATGTGGAAAATGTGCAGACAGGACGGAATATGGTGGCAGTGGCAGAAGGCGGCATACAGGAGATTATTGAAAATCTGCGCTATATAAAGGAAAAAGCCTTGGATGCGGCGAATGATACCAATACTGATAGTGACAGGGCGGTTATCCAGAAGGAAGTGGACCAGCGGCTGAATCAGATTGATGATATAGCTGCACAGACCAACTATAACGGCAAATATTTGTTAAATGGCAATTATAAGCAAATAAATCCCCACGCCCAGTCTGTTATTGTGGCAGATGGCACAGATAGCAAAATTCGTCAAAATACAGTGACAAATTTGTTAGATGGTTTTTCTATTGTGGGTTCTACTATGACGGCTGGTGGCGGCAATATCTTTGGCTATTATGACCCGCCGGATTCGTCGGATTGGAAGGAGCTGACAGCCACGCATAGCTTCACCGCTACCGATACTGCCAGGGATGCCAAGGCTGACGGCAAGTTGAAGGTGGATTTTTCTGCGGCAACAGTGTCAGGGGGAGCTGTATCTTATCCTCAGAGCTTTGACGGGCAGGGCTTTGCCATAGGCTGTACGGCGTGTGAGTCTTTTGTGAACATCATTTTTGATGCCACGAAATCCGTTGGCGAGTCTTCGGTGGAATTTGCGGAGGTATGGGCACATGGTACAGATGCCTTGAACTCCTATCAATATGTTATAGGAATTAAAGACGTGAACGATGCCAAAGGGCTGGCCAAGGCCTTTTATGATGGTGTAACTGCGGCCAATAACAACAATGGCTCAGGTTATACGCAGAATGTGGCAGGAGAGGCGTATCTGGGCTATCCCTGGGGATGGACTCACAATATGCGCCTGTCCTATGATGCTGCCGATGGTTCCTGCTATCTCATTCGTGAGGTGGGCAATAATTATGATGCGAATTATGGCACAACGACCAATTATGATTGGCTGCTTTATGATAAGGGCTCAATCGTATCAGAGGTCATGCCACTGGAGGGGGATGATACAGCAGGCAGCGGTGCGTACCAGTCCCCCGGCCTTGTCATTCAATCCGGACAGCATGCCTCTGATAATACACGGTTCTTCATTAATGATATGCACACAAAGAAGCTGGGGATTGCAGATTTGCAGCTGACTACCCGGCACAAGGCAGTCAATGCTATTGGCAGGATAGACACCGCTATCAGACATGCCCTTGATGAAAATACCCGTATGGGTGCATATCAGGCACGTTTGCAGGAAACAGAGGCTAATCTGGTCATCGGCAATGAGAATACCACAGCGGCAGAGTCTGTTATCCGGGATGCGGATATGGCGAAAACCATGATGGAATACACTAAGTACAACATATTGCAGCAGGCATCCCAGTCCATGCTGGCGCAGGCAAATCAATCTCCTAATGGGGTATTGAGCCTTTTGCAGTGATTTTTGTTGCTGTCACTATTAATTTTTTATCTTAATGTGACAGAAGGCTCCCTTTCTCTCTAGGAGGGAGTGGTTCAAGGTTTCCAGATTTTTAGACGCACATCCGATATGGGTGTGCGTTTTATGATATAATGGATTTGTGTGGAATATCTGGCTGATAGGAAGGCGGGTGACGCTAATGGCAAGGGCGATAGCTGTTGGTGAGCAGGATTTTGTTAAGATTCGGGAAAACGATTACTTTTATATCGATAAAACAGGCTTTATCACTGATTGGTGGCGTGGTGCGGATAATACCACAGCTGTCATGCGGCCGCGGCGTTTTGGCAAGACCTTGAATATGAGCATGATGAGGGCATTTTTTTCCGTGGAGTACCAGGGCAGGGGTGTTGAGCTGTTTGGCGGTCTGAAGGTATGGCAGGATGAGGAGATGCGCAGGCTGCAGGGTACATATCCTGTGATATTTGTTAGTTTTGCCGGGCAGAAAGCGGATAATTATGGGGATATGATGCAGAGCATGAAGATGCTTATTGCGGATATTTTCAAGGATTATGATTTTCTCATCAAGGATGAGGTGGATTTTCTGGATGACTCAGATAGGGAGTTTTATCGGAAAATTCGCTGGGAGGAGGGGAATATTGCAGTTGCCCTGCACAAATTATCCAAATGGCTGCGGCAGTATTATGGCAAGAAGGTTATTATATTGCTGGACGAGTATGATACGCCTATGCATGAAGCCTTTGCCGGGGGATATTGGGAGGAGCTGTCAGGCTTTATGCGGCAGTTTTTCAATGCTACCTTCAAGACCAACGAAAATCTGGAACGTGCCCTGATGACAGGCATTACCAGGGTGGCCAAGGAATCGATCTTTTCGGATTTAAATCATCTGGTGATTGTCACTGTGCAGTCCGATGATTATGCTGATGCCTTTGGCTTTACGGAGCAGGAAGTGTTTGCCGCTATGGACGAATACGGGCTGGCGGACAAGGCTATCGTGAAGCAGTGGTATGATGGCTTCACCATTGGCAGTCACCATGACATATATAATCCATGGTCAATAATCAATTATTTGGACAGGAAGGGCAGGTTGGAATGCTATTGGGCAAATAGCAGCGGCAATGGCCTGGTAAGCCAGCTGCTGCAGTCCGGCTCGGCGGAGCTGAAAAAACAGTTTGAGGTGCTGCTGCAGGGGAACAGCCTTGAGGCGGAGATAGAGGACCAGGTTGTTTTTGCGGATCTAAATGATAGCATATCTTCTGTCTGGTCGTTGTTTTTGGCCAGTGGCTATCTTACCGGGGAAAAGATAAAGCTGCTTGAGGAAGGGCATTTTCTTTGCAGGCTGCGGATTACCAACAGGGAAACCAGGATTATGTTTGAAAGATTGGTGAGCAGATGGTTCAGGCATAGCGAAGGTGACTATAATGGTTTTATCAGAGCGATGTTGGAGGATGATATTGATGCTATGGAAGATTACATTAATGGCGTTGCTTTAAGTATCTTCAGTAGCTTTGATACCGGAGGCAGCTCCAGGCGGCAAGGGCCTGAGAAGTTTTATCACGGTTTTGTGCTTGGGATGATGGTGGATTTAAAGGACAGGTATGTGATTACCTCCAATCGTGAAAGTGGCTATGGCAGGTATGATGTTATGCTGGAACCGAAAAATAAGGCAGACAATGCGGTTATTATTGAGTTTAAAGTATTTAATCCGCGTCGTGAAAAATCCCTGGAGGAAACAGTTCAGTCCGCCCTGCAGCAGATTGAGGAAAAGCAGTATGCTGCCGCTTTGGAAGCGAAGGGGATTGCTGCCGATCGCATCAGGAAGTATGGCTTTGCCTTTGAAGGGAAAAATGTATTGATTGGCAGCCGCTGAGTGTTTAATCAGATATAAGCAGGCTATCAGCATATAGGTGTACATTGAATACAAACAATAATGTATTGACAGTTGTAAACATGTAAACTATAATAGTTTCATTAGCGTACAGCGGCTGAAAAGTATCTGAAATGGATAAAAACATGAAAAAGTATACTTTTCCACTGAAAATGACTAATAATAGGAGGAATGAATATGTTTTTTAGCAAAAAGTTTCGTTTGGCCAGTGCGTTTTTGGGGGTTGCCATGCTGGGCAGCGTGTTTGCCGGCTGCGGCAGCGATGCAGGCTCCGGTGACGACATTAAGATCGGTGCCAACATCGAGATGACCGGCAACCAGGCCAACTACGGCAAAGCAGGTCTTGAGGGCCTGAAGCTGGCTATCAAGGAGGCCAATGAGGCTGGCGGCATCAACGGCAAGAAGATTACCCTGGTTGAGGCTGATACCAAGTCCGAGGCTGCTGAGGCCGTAAATGCGGCAACCAAGCTGATTTCTGATGATAAAGTAAAGGTTATTGTTGGCCCTGCTGTAACTGCCAACGTTATTGCAGAGTCCCAGGTGGCTACCGACAACAAGGTGCCTGTTATCGGCTTTGCAGCCACCAACCCTGATGTAACTGTTGAGAATGGCCAGGTTAAGCCTTTCATTTTCCGCAGCTGCTTCATTGACCCGCAGCAGGGTACTGTAATGGCTCAGTTTGCTACTCAGGAGCTGAAGGCAAAGACCGCAGTTCTGTACATTGATTCCAGCTCCGACTACTCCAAGAGCCTGGGCAAGGTGTTCAAGGAGACCTTTGAGGCTGCCGGTGGCAAGGTAGTCATGGAGGAGGCCTTCCTGGCAAAGGATCAGGACTTCAAGGCTGCCCTCACCAAGATTAAGGGTGCCAATGCTGATGTAATTTTCGTTCCTGCTTATTATGAGGAAGTGGGCAAGATTGTAAAGCAGGCTCGCGAGATCGGCATTACTTCTGCTATGCTGGGTACTGACGGCTGGGATGACCCGAAGGTTGCCGACATTGCCGGTGCTGCCGCTCTGAACAACACCTTCTTCTCCACTCACTACTTTGCAGAGGATCCGGGTGCCAAGAGCTTTATTGATGCCTTCAACAAGGAGTATGGCCATGCACCTAACGTATTCGCGGCTTTGGGCTACGATGCCGGCAAGCTGCTGGTAGACGCCTTGAAGCGTGCAGGCAGTGATGATCCTGAGGCTATCCGCAAGGCTCTTGAGGAGACCAAGGACCTGCAGGTTGCTACTGCCAAGATTACCATGGATCCTGCAACCCATAACCCTATCAAGGATGCTATCATCATCCAGAACGTTGATGGCAAGTATGTGTTCAAGGGCAGGATTGCTCCAAGCAAATAATTTGCAGCAGATAAGCTGTAGCACAATCGGCTTTGCGGCTGATTGATTAATGACAGTTGAGAGGTCACGTTGAGTGCGGCGCAAGCACTTCCTGTGACCTCTTTTCTCAGTTTTTGGGATATTATTTACTTTATATTTTTAAAATTAATTTGCTTAATTAGATTGATTTGCTTAATTAAGTTTCGCGGAGGAATTTTTATGGAATTTTCTCATCAGTTTGTCCAACAGCTGATCAATGGTGTCTCCCTGGGCAGCATTTATGCATTGATTGCGTTGGGCTATACTATGATTTATGGCATCATCAAGCTGATAAACTTCGCCCACGGCGATATATACATGGTTGGTGCTTATATCGGCTTCTTTGCCGTGACTGTTACCGGGCTGTCCATTGTACCGGCACTTTTGATTTCCATGGTGGTGACGGCACTTTTGGGCATGCTGGTGGAGCGGCTGGCATACAAGCCCCTGCGCCATGCGCCTCGTATTTCGGTGCTGATTACCGCCATCGGCGTGTCCTTCTTTTTGGAGTATGCCACCATGTATTTTGTTACCCCGACGCCGAGAACCTTCCCGGAGGTTATGCCAAGCATTGCCTTTAACGTGGGGCCTTTTATCATTAACGGCCAGCAGATGCTGATAATGGGCATCACATTGGTGCTGATGCTGGTGCTGACCTACATTGTTCAGAAGACCAAGCTGGGCAAGGCCATGCGGGCCGCTTCCTTTGACGTGGAGACGGCACAGCTCATGGGCATCAATGCGGACAGGGTAATTTCCTTTACCTTCTGCATCGGCTCCGCCCTGGCGGCTGCTGCCGGTGTGCTGGTAGGCGTGTATTATAACTCTATTGACCCGCTGATGGGCATTATGCCGGGCCTGAAGGCCTTTGTGGCGGCGGTGCTGGGCGGTATCGGCATCCTGCCGGGTGCTGTGGCAGGCGGCATCATCCTGGGGGTGATTGAGGCGCTGGTGTCCGGATTTATTTCCTCCACCTTCCGTGATGCGGCAGCCTTTGCGATTTTGATTCTGGTGCTGCTGTTCAAGCCTTCCGGCCTGTTCGGCAAGAATACCCGTGAGAAAGTGTAGGTGACAGGATATGAACTTAATGCGTAAAAATGATTTGATTATGCTGGGCCTGTCACTGGTGCTGTTTGCTGTGCTGCAGGCCTTGATTAGTACCCGTATACTCAGCTCCTTCTGGGAACTGAATCTGATTGTTATCGGCATCAACGTGATTATGGCCGCCAGCCTGAACCTGATTAACGGCTATACGGGGCAGTTTTCCTTGGGACATGCAGGCTTTATGGCGGTAGGTGCTTATACAGGCGTGGTGATGACCTCTTACTTCCACCTGCCGTTTATTGCAGCTCTGCTGGCAGGTGCCGTGCTGGCAGGTATTTTGGGCTTTCTCATTGGACTGCCTACCCTGCGGCTCAGGGGCGACTACCTGGCTATCGCCACCCTGGGCCTGGGAGAGATTATCCGCATCGTGATTATGAACATGGATTATGTGGGGGGCGCCGCAGGCTTCAAGGGCATCATTCACCATACCAATTTTGCCTGGGTGTTCATGGTGATGCTCTTTACCCTGTTCTTCATCAAGAATTTTGTCAATTCCTCCCATGGCCGTGCCTGCATTGCCATCCGCGAGAATGAGATTGCGGCGGAGGCTATGGGCATCAATACCACCAAGTACAAGGTAATGGCCTTTACCATCGGTGCGGCCTTTGCCGGTGTGGCAGGTGGCCTCTTTGCCCACAATTTCTATATCATCAATCCGGGCTCCTTTACCTTCCTGGCGTCCTTCAACTACCTGATTATGGTGGTTATGGGCGGTTTGGGCTCTATTACAGGCTCCATTGCCGGTGCCTTCGTGGTGACCTTTATTTCGGCGGCTTTGGCGGCATGGCCTGAGTTCCGCATGATTATTTATGCCCTGGCACTGATTTTGCTGATGTTCTATCGTCCTCAGGGACTGTTTGGCTACATGGAGGTTACCAGCATGGGTATCTTCCGCCGGATTTTCAAAAGGGGGCGTGAATCATGAGCGAGGCTTTGCTGAAGGCCGAAAATGTCTCCATCGTGTTTGGCGGCTTGAAGGCTGTTTCTGATTTTGATTTTTATATTAACAAGGGCGAGCTGGTGGGGCTGATTGGCCCTAATGGTGCCGGAAAAACCACGGCATTTAACCTGATTACCGGCGTATACCAGCCTACTACCGGCAGTATTGAGTTTGCTGGCAAGAGCATTGTGGGCAGGAAGCCTTATGAGATTACCCAGCGGGGAGTGGCCCGTACCTTCCAGAATATACGGCTGTTTTCCGAGCTGAGCGTGCTGGACAACGTAAAGATTGCCTTCCATTCCCATGTAAAGTACGGCCTGGCGGAGTCTGTTTTCCGCGTGGGCAGGTATTTTGGGGAGGAAAAGCAGATTGAGGAGGAAAGCCTGAAGCTTCTGAAAATCTTCAAGCTGGACGGCAAGGCGGATGAGCAGGCCAAGAACCTGCCTTATGGTGCCCAGCGCCGCCTGGAGATTGCCCGTGCTTTGGCGGCCAAGCCGAAGCTTTTGCTGCTGGATGAGCCGGCTGCCGGTATGAATCCTCAGGAGACCAAGGAGCTGATGGAGATGATCAGCTGGATACGGAAAGAATTTGGCCTGACGGTGCTTTTGATTGAGCACGATATGAGCCTGGTTATGGGCATCTGCGAGCGGATTTATGTGCTGGAGTACGGCATGATCATCGCCACCGGCATGCCGCAGGAAATTCAGCGCAATCCTGAGGTTATCAGGGCATATTTGGGCGGGGAGGCTTGATGGAACAATGGGAACTATGCTAAAGATTAATGACATCAATGTCTTTTATGGGGCAATTCACGCCATCAAGGGTGCTTCCCTGGAGGTCAACGAGGGGGAAATTGTTACCCTGATCGGTGCCAATGGCGCAGGAAAGTCCACTATCCTGCGCACCATTTCCGGCCTCTTGAAGCCCAAGGGGGGCAGCATTGAGTTTGAGGGCAAGGATATTGCCGGGCTGCCTGCCCATGAGATAGTGAAGTGCGGCATTTCCCAGGTGCCGGAGGGACGGCGGATTTTTGCGGAGATGACCGTGCTGGAAAACCTTGAGCTGGGTGCCTTTACCCGGAAGGACAAGGATGGCATCAAGGAAGATATGGAGATGGTGTTTAACCGCTTTCCGCGGCTGAAGGAGCGCATCAGCCAGCTGGCAGGCACCCTGTCCGGCGGCGAGCAGCAGATGCTGGCTATGGGGCGTGCCCTTATGAGCCGTCCGCGGCTGCTGCTTCTGGATGAGCCGTCCATGGGACTGGCACCTCTCCTTATCAAGGAGATTTTTGCCATCATTCAGGACATCAACAAGGCTGGCACCACGGTGCTCCTGGTGGAGCAGAATGCCAACATGGCACTGTCCATCGCCCATCGGGCTTATGTGCTGGAGACAGGCCGCATCACCCTCAGCGGCGATGCCAAAGAGCTGGCTGCCAGCGAGGATGTCAGGAAAGCATACCTGGGTGGCTGATGTCCATACGCAATATATAAATAAAAATTCCCTGAGAGCGGATTTTATCCGGCTTTCAGGGAATTTTTTTGTAAATATGCTACGATGTGAATATAGAAGAAATCACCCGATTTTTGCCACATGGACAACGTTGTAGCCCTTTTCCTCAATCTTGGCAGTGATCTCCTCCACGTTGTCGGCATCTACCCGGATGACGATTTCAAAGTGGCCGGCCATGGCTGCCTGCTTGCAGGTCACCATGCTGTCGATGTTGAAGCCCGCGTCGGCGATGATGCTCGCCAGCTCCTTTACCACGCCGATTTTGTCCACTACATCCAGGGTGATGCGGGTCTTGCCGTCAGCCAGCCCCATTACGTCTACGAAGGTCTTGAAGACATCGGTTTCCGTGATAATGCCCACCACGGCACCCATGCTGCTGACTACCGGCAGGCCGCTGAGCTTTTCGTTGTACATTACCAGGGCGGCTTCCTCGATGGTAGCCGTATCAGGCAGGGAAACCACATCCTTTGCCATGATTTCGGCAACGGTAATCTTGTCCAGCAGGCTCATGATTTCAAACTTGGACAGGGTGGTGGCAGGGGACGGGGCAACCCTCATGATGTCCCGGTCGCTGATGATGCCCACCAGGCTGCCGTTTTCCACTACGGGCAGGCGGCGGATGCTCCTGCGCTTCATCAGCTTGGCGGCCTCGTTGACAGGAGTTGTCGGTTCCACGGTGATTGGATTTTTGGTCATGCGATTGGCAACAAACATATATAATCATCCTTTCTGCAAAATTCTTGTTTTATATTTACTGTATCTGCTATATGTAATAATTCGTCAAAAGAAGAAAAATTCCTGCAATGAAAAATAAATATGACGGAAATTGAAGGAAAAATCTTATTGTGGTACAATAGATAGTAGATTGACGGAAATGTAAAGTGTTTGCGCCTAATGGCTGTATTTCCTTTACAAGTTTATTTTTATCATATATAATACGCATGGAACAAGAAAAGCACCATAGATGCGATTTATAGAAATATAAATTATTAAACAAATCAGAGGATATTAGGGAACATTAGAAAACTAAACTGTATTTAGAGAATGTGTGGTAATGTATGAGTGGTGACAGGTGCTGCAGCCATAGTGGGTAAGAAATGTGGATGTTTGTATTGATGGGGCTGCTGCATGAGTCACGTTGAGCGCACCAGCGCGAAAGGAGAGTATATAATCATGTTAAAGAAGACTAAAATCGTATGTACCATGGGACCTGCTACTGAAAAACCTGGACTGGTTGAAGAATTGATTAAGAATGGCATGAACTGTGCCCGCTTTAATTTCTCCCACGGAGACCATGCGGAGCATGCAGGACGCATCAAGATGGTTCGCGATGCGGCACGCCATACTGATAGCCTCGTGGCACTGCTGCTGGATACCAAGGGGCCTGAGATGCGCCTGGGCGAGTTCAAGGACGGCAAGGTTCAGCTGACCAAGGGCGAGGAGTTCGTCCTGACCTATGCGGACACCCCGGGTGATGAGCACCATGCTCCGATCAGCCACAAGGATCTGTACAAGGAAGTAAAGCCGGGCAACACCATCCTGCTGTCTGATGGCCTGGTAGGTCTTACCGTAAAGGAAATCAAGGGCAAGGATATCGTGACGGAAATCCTGAACAGCGGCCCGATGAGCACCAAGAAGCGCGTGGCTGCCCCTGGCGTAGCCGTAAGCCTGCCGCCTATTTCCGAGCAGGATGAGAAGGATATTATCTTCGGCATCGAGAACGACATGGATTATGTGGCTGCTTCCTTCATTCAGCGTGCCAGCGATGTAAAAGAAATCAGGAAGCTCATCAAGAAGCACAAGGGCAGCATGGATATTATTGCCAAGATTGAGAACCTGGAGGGCGTAAAGAATATCGATGCTATCATCGAGGCTGCTGACGGCATCATGGTAGCCCGTGGTGACCTGGGCGTAGAGATTCCTGCGGAGGATGTGCCGTTCCTGCAGAAGGAAATCATCAGCAAGTGCAACAGGGCTGGCAAGCTGGTTATCGTTGCCACCCAGATGCTGGAGTCCATGACCAACAATCCTCGTCCTACCCGTGCCGAGGTTTCCGACGTGGCAAATGCCGTATTTGACGGCACTGATGCCATCATGCTCAGCGGCGAGACTGCCAGCGGTGATTATCCGGTGGAGGCTGTGCAGACCATGAGCAAGATTGCCATGAAGACTGAGAGCACCATTCACTACGGGAAGCGTTTTGCCAACACCGGCGTGGAGGAGCAGAAGCACATTACTGATGCTATTGCCCATTCCAGCGTGCAGCTTTCCTATGAGCTGGGGGCCAAGGCAATCCTGACTCCTACCCATTCCGGCTATACTGCCAAGGCAGTATCCAAGTATCGTCCGCTGGCTGATATTGTGGCTTATGCCCGTACTGCCAAGGTGGCACGTCAGCTGAACCTGTACTGGGGCGTGCAGCTGATTAATGGCCGCATCTGGGATGATGAGCATGATAGTGCTGCGGCGGCTGTGGCTGCTGCTCTCCGTGAGGGCTATGTGGAGATTGGCGATACCACCGTTATTACCTCCGGCATTTCCTCCGGCGAGGCAGGCTTCAAGAGCAAGGGCAACAACACTACCAAGATTCAGATTGCCATCGTGGACTAACTTTTCTTGAAATATGTCCTGCTTTGTGTTATGATGATGGGAGTTTTTAAGAGGTAGGAGGTTGTCCGTAGATGATTACGGTTTTGATGGTTTTGGATGCCATTATCGGCTTGCTGCTGATTGGCTCCGTTGTTATGCAGACGCCGAAGTCTGCCGGTATGGGCATGGGCGGCGGCAGCGACACTGTTTTCAGCAGCAGTGCCAGGGGGCTGGATGCCCTTTTGGCAAGGGTTACCGTGGTGCTGGCAGTGCTGTTTGGCGTGCTTACCCTGTTTATTGCCAAGCTGACAAGCTTCTGATTTTGAGGCATATAAAAGAAAGCTTTGAGCGTTCTCAATATAAAAATTGAGAACGCTTATTTTTTGTGGTAGAATAGGTCTAGAAGAATATGTATGCAAGAGGTGAGATAATGATTTTGCACGGAGGGGAACCATTCTTTTATCGGGCAGGCAGCCATGGGGTGCTGCTGGTGCACGGCTTTACCAGCGTTCCGGCAGAAATGCTGCTCCTAGGTTGTCATCTCCATGACCTGGGCTATACGGTGCTGGGGGTGCGGCTGGCAGGCCATGGCACAACACCCAAGGATTTGGAGCGGATGAGCCGTGAGGACTGGTATGATTCGGTGTGTGACGGCTATGCTCTTTTGGATAGCTGCTGTGAGAAGATTTCTGTGGTAGGGCAGTCCATGGGGGGGCTTCTGAGCCTGCGGCTGGCTGCCAACGTGCCTGTCCATAGGGTGGCGGCTATGGCGGCACCGATTTTTATTCATGAGGACAAGATGCTGTACCGGCTGCCGCCAAGGGAGAAGTGCGCCGGGCGTTTTCAGCCGAAAAGGCGGCGCCAGTTGCCGGATGTGCCGGAGGAATGCAACGCTTCCTATCTGGAGATGCCATTGGTTGCTGTCCATGAGGTGCTTGACCTGGTCGAGGTGGTCAAGAAGGAGCTGCCCCGCATCACTGCACCGCTGCTTTTGATACAGAGCTACAACGACCATACGGTGCGCTACAGGAGTGCCAATTATATCTACCGCCGGGCAGGGAGCCAGGAGAAGGAGCTTCACTGGCTGGATAAGTCAGGGCACCTTTTGACACTGGACTGCCAGCGTGAGGAGGTTTTCCAGCGGGTTAGTGCATTTTTGCAAAAATGAATTGTAAATGAATAAAAACTGAATTGTAAATGGATTTGAAATGAATTGAAACGAAATTAAAATGGATTTCAGCTGAATCCATGCATAGATGGGAGTGACAGATTATGAAACAGCAGAGAAAAGCGGTGCGTATGCGCAGGAAAAATCTCGGCAAGGCTGGCAGGAGCAAAGGTGCCAGGCAGGAGGTGCGGCAGGCGCAGCCGCCTAGGGATATGCGCTATGCCGCCCTGAAATACACGGATGAAGCGGTGAAGGGCAGGATTTCCATCAACAGCCGCGGCTTTGGCTTTGTGACTCCTGAGGGTATGCAGAAAAATCAGGCGGATATTTTTATCCCGAAGGATGAGCTTCATACAGCCATGAACGGCGATACGGTGCAGGTGCAGCTGGCACAGCAGCCAGCCTATGCCCCGGCCGGCAGCCAGTCCCGGGAGGGCAGGGTGACGGAGGTGCTGGAGCGTGCCAATAGCAGGATTGTGGGCATTTATTCAGCCAGCCGCCGTTTTGGCTTTGTAGCTCCTGATGATACCCGCCTGAAAGCGGATATTTACATTCCGGAGGGGGAGGCCATGGATGCCATTACCGGCTCCAAGGTGGTGGCGGAGGTAACCCGGTGGCCTGATGGCAAGCAGAAGGCTGAGGGCAGGATTATCGAGGTCATCGGCCAGAAGGGAGAGCCGGGGGTGGACATCCTGTCCATCATGCGCCAGTATGACCTGTCGGAGAGCTTCCCGGCTGAGGTGCAGGCCGCTGCGGATGGGGTGGAGCAGTCCATCAATGCTGAGGAGCATATCGGCAGGAACGGCAGGGAGGACAGGCGGCACCTGAAAATCGTCACCATTGATGGCGAGGATGCCAAGGATCTGGACGATGGCGTTTATGTGGAAAAGAAGGATGACGGCAGCTTTTTCCTTGGTGTCTATATTGCCGATGTCAGCTGGTATGTCCGTGAGCATGAGCCCCTTGACGTGGAGGCGGAGGCACGGGGCACCAGCGTCTATCTGGTGGACAGGGTTGTGCCTATGCTGCCAAAGGCGCTGTCCAACGGCATCTGCAGCCTGAATGCGGGCGTGGACAGGCTTTCCATGGCCTGCGAGATGAACATCAGCCCTGAGGGCAAGGTGACTGACTACAAAATCCTGCCGGTGGTCATCCATGTCTACCGCCGCCTGACCTATACCTTGGTTAATAAAATCCTCGTGGATAACGATAAAGAATTTGTCAGGGACAATGAGGACATTGTGCCGCTCCTGCACGACTTGCAGGATGTCAGGAACGCCATGTACAAATACCGTCACCGCCGGGGCGCCATCAATTTTGAAATCCCGGAAATCAAGGTGAAGCTGGATGAGAATGGCAAGGCTGTAGGCCTGAAGAAGCGTGTAGGCAATCTGGGCGAGTCCATCATTGAGCAGTGCATGCTGGCTGCCAATGAGACCGTGGCTGAGCACATGTGCCGCCGCAAGCAGCCATTTGTTTACCGTGTCCATGAGGAGCCGGAGGAAAGCAAGATCACGGCACTGAATGGGCTGCTGAATACCTTCGGGCTGCACCTGCGGACGGCTTCTGACGGCAGCATCAGGCCGAAGGATTTGCAGGTGACACTGGAAAAGATTGCCGGGGGGCCGGCGGAAAAAATCGTCAGCACCGTCGCCCTGCGCTCCATGCAGCAGGCAAGGTACGCGGCGGAAAACCTGGGGCACTTCGGGCTGGCGGCACAGTATTATACCCATTTTACCTCGCCAATCCGCCGCTATCCTGACCTGATGGTGCACCGCCTCCTGCGAGAGTCCTTTGAGACGGGCTCTATCCCGAAGGAAAAGCGGGAGAAGATCATAGAAAAGCTGGCTGAGAGGGCTGACCATGCCTCCCAGAGGGAGCGCATCGCCGTCAATGCAGAGCGTGATACCACTGACCTCAAGAAGGTGGAGTACATGCAGCAGTTTGTGGGTGATACCTTTGAGGGCATCATCAGCAGCGTTACCAGCTTCGGCTTCTTTGTGGAGCTGGACAACGGTGTGGAGGGGCTGGTGCACATGACCACCCTCAAGGATGATTATTATGACTATGTGGAGAGCCAGTATGCCCTGGTGGGCACCCATCACAAGCGCCGCTATCAGCTGGGTGATACGGTGGAAATCCTGCTGGCTCGTGCTGATGTGGAGGCACGTTCCCTTGATTTCCTGGTGAAGGATAACTGCGACCTGCGCGCCCTGAACATGCAGGGCAGCAAGGAAAGGGACATGGGTAAGGCTGCCGGGCACATGGGGCGCAAGAAGAACAAGAAGGAAAAGAAGGAAAAGAAAGAAAAGAAAGAAAAGAAGGCAGGAAAGGACAAGCACAGCAAGCGCAAGGGCAGGAGAAAGCAGGGCAGTGATGTGATTGCCAGCTTTGATCCCCTGAGTATCTGAGGCATGCCTGACCTGCAAGAATAATTGAAATTTATAGGAACGATGACAGGAGATAAATATGGGACGTAAAAATGCCGCTGTCAAGATTGCCTGTGAAAACCGCAAGGCAAGGCATGATTATTTTATACATGAAACCTTTGAGGCGGGGCTGGTTCTGCATGGAACCGAGGTAAAGTCCCTGCGGGACGGCAGGGCAAACCTGAAGGACAGCTATGGCGAAATCAAAAATGGTGAGATTTTTATCCAGAATATGCACATCAGCCCTTATGAGCATGGCAACATCTTTAACCACGAGGAGCTCCGTCCCCGGAAGCTGCTCATGCACAAGGCTGAGATTGTGAAGCTTTTCAGCAAGACACGGGAGAAGGGCTTTACCCTGGTTCCCCTGAAGATTTATTTCAAGCAGGGCAGGGCAAAGCTGGAGCTGGCTCTTGCCAGCGGCAAGCATAACTACGATAAGCGGCGTGACCTGCAGGAGCGTGCCGTCAAGCGTGATGTGGCACGGGAGCTCAGGGACAGGCAGAAGGGCTGAGACAGGGGATTGTTTGCACAAGTAAATGGTTCTGAAACTTTTTTCTCAAATTTTTTTTGAATTTAGCAGGAATTTGCCAAAATCTATTGAATTATAACTGTAGATAAATTATTATGAAAGCACAAAAGTGTGGAGGTTGTATATATGCTGAAAAATATTGCTATTCTTACTAGTGGAAATGACTGCCCGGGCATGAACGCCGCTATCCGTGCCGTAGTTCGTACTGCCCGTCATGATGGCGTCAAGATCTGGGGCGTGCGCAACGGCTTCAAGGGGCTGCTGCGTGACCAGATTGAGGAGCTGAGTACCCGCAGCGTGGGTGATATGATTCAGAGGGGCGGTACTTTTCTGGGTACTGCCCGCTGCCCTGAATTTATGGAGCCGGAGAAGCGTCAGGCTGCCCTGGAAAATCTCCAGAAGCGTGGCATTGAGGGGCTGATTGTCATCGGCGGTGCAGGTTCCCTGGCCGGTGCCTGGGAGCTGTCCAAGCTGGGCATGAACGTAGTAGGCATTCCTGGCACCATTGAGAACGATGTGTGGGGGACTGACTACACCATCGGTTCCGATACGGCTGCCAATACCGTTGTGGACGCTATCAACAAGCTGCGTGACACTGCCTGCGCTCATCGCCGCATCATCCTCATCGAGGTAATGGGCAAGATCTCCGGCTGGCTGGCCATGACTACCGGCATTGCCGGTGGTGCCGAGTATGTGCTGGCACCTGAGGCAAAATATAACCTGGACCGCATGTGTGCCGAAATCCGCGAGTCCTATGAGGCTGGCAAGCGTTACAGCATTATCGTTGTATCCGAGGGTGCTGCCTCTGCCGTGGAGCTGGGCAAGCAGGTGGGTGAGAAGACCGAGATTGATACCCGTGTGACCGTGCTGGGGCATATCCAGCGTGGCGGCTCCCCTACTGTGCAGGACCGCATCAATGCCAGCCTGCTGGGTGAGAAGGCTACCCTTGGCCTCCTGAATGGCGAAAGCGGCATCATGTATGGCCTGGATACAGGTACGGTAGTTGAGATTCCTCTGGAGGAGGCCGCTACCAATACCAAGACCCTTGACCCTGAGTTCATCAGGCTGTCCAAGGTTTTGGCATAATTTAATATGCTTTGATGAAAAGAATAGGCGTATGTGGATTACGGCATACGCCTATTTTTGAAAGTTGTACTAATTTGCAGAATATAATCATCATTTGTGCAAATAATGGCAAGCCCTCTCGAATTATGTCTCTA
>JBJDWY010000174.1:0-4871 GCA_051866255.1 Anaerovibrio sp.
TGACGAGGAGGTATGCAAAATGTGCAATATCGTTGAAGAATATGTTGCCGAAAGATTAGCCGAGGAAAAAGCGGCAAGATTAAGAGCCGAAGAACAAGCGGCAACTGCAACAGCAAGTAGCAAACTCGATTCCATAAAGAACCTTATGAAGAACACTCATTGGTCAGCCGAAAAAGCCATGGAAGCCATCGGAATTCCAAAATCAGATTTTACCCGTTACCTTGCCCTGCTCTAACTCAATATTTTCATTCATAAGCCGCAGATTTCTGCGGCTTATTTTAATGTCCCAGCAGAGAGCTCACATCGTGTCTCACTTTTGCTCATAAATACATAAATACAAAAATAGATAACTTATCTTCTGCCCTTTAACAGCCTGAATAAAGTTTGTACATGCTTTTTATATTTGACAAAAAAGGTATATCTGGCCAGCACATACTTAACCTTGTTTTTTACCCCGGCAATACACGCCAAATCTGTACTTTCGTCAGACAGCCTGTCCAGATAGCCTTCCAGCCACCAATCAGTGTGCAAAAACTCATGCCTGCCTCGAATAAATTCCCTGAGCGCCGCTTCCAAACCATTGCCCATAGGAACATACACAGTTTTCTGGCCAGTTACCTTATCAAATTTCCCACTATCAAACACACGATTATACATTCTGTCATACTTCCACTGGTAATCAGCTCCGATATAGTGTGCCACTTCTGCCGCACTATCCAGAAAAACAATCCTGGGCTTCCTTCCTGTTTCTTCGCCAATGACACGCTCATATAACTTGCAAACATCGCCCCATTTCATACTCTTGTCAGATACAATATGGAACGCTTCCCCCAATGCCTTTTCATTCCCCAGGATTGCAGCTATCCCTTTTGCTACATCATGACCGCTTGTCAGCGTAGTAATCTGGCTAGCTATATCATTAAACCAAACTATTGCACTCCCATGAATTGCTCGCTGCAGCCACACTTCCTTCTCCCAAAACCCTAGCTGCAATCTCTCACTGCTGTATGTAATATACGGACGGATAATCGTCCAGTTTTTATGCCCGGAATTACGGAGAATATCTTCTTCCCTGGCTTTTGCCAGCGCATATTCATCACTCCGCAAATACACATCATCATCGCATACATCCAGCAACCTTGGAAAATCTTCCTTGATAGGCGTCTCCGAATCTGCATACACCCTGCTGGAACTCAAGAATACATACTGCCCAACCCCTGACAGCAGTTCTTCTACCCTGTCAGACATTTCACTGCTGCCATACACCATAAAATCAACTAAAACATCATAACGTTTTTCAGCTGCATTCCCCAGCAAATTTCTCACAAAATTCATATCATGTGCATTGCCTACAATGTAATGCACATGATTATTTTCCGGATTGCGAGTTTTTCTAGTTGTCACAAAAACCTCATGCCCCTGCTCAGCAAGGATGCTCACCAAGGAAGTTCCCATTGCACCTGTACCGCCAAATACTAAAATTCTCATTACACTATCCCCAACTGCCTAAATTAACCAAACTTCCTAAAATAATAAAACTACCTGAGACCTTCACATATCACTCTCAACGGCCTAGAATTTTCTTTGCTGCTTTTACGCCTTTCTCTCCAATCACTCCACGCACGATGTTTTTAGCTATGCTTTTCGGGTCCTTTCCCAGATTATAAAGCACCTTCAGTGAATCACTCTCATCTTTGCTGTCCGTAAAAACCTCAAACAGCATAGGCCTGTCCGTCAATTCAGGCAACAGCCATCTTTCCACGTTAGCCAGAAATTCTTCCTTGCTGCTGGCATACATGTATTCAAACCCCAAATCCTCGGCATAATGCCTCACCAGCTTGGTGGATTTATTGCCATAATGACCGGCAGCTGCCATATAAGCATCCGCATCATCCCCAAACTTGGCAGCTTTGTGGTTGTAATTCTTAAACTCAGTGCCAACACCATTATTTATAAGAAGCAGGCGTACATTACGGCCGAACTGACGATTACCAAGTACATTCATATCATAGAAAAATGCCAAATCACCCACGGCACCAAAATACAGCTTCTCCGGCTCTGCCAAGGAAGCCCCCAGCAATGATGACACACCACCATCAATGCCAAAACCGCCCGTGTTGGCATATCCATATACTTTTGCGGAACATTTAAAGAAATTCCAATTTCTCAGTGTATTCAAAATTCCTAGATGAAGCACTGTGCCCTCAGGCAGCCTGTCAGACAGCTGCATTGCCATCCAGCCATTAGAAAACGGCAGTGCAGGAATTTTTCTATACAGGTTATCATACTCCATACACCAAGCTTTATAGGTATTCATCTCAGATTTTACGCCATCAGCCGCTACAGAATACTGCTCAAAAAAATAATCCTCCTTCATTTCAAAGACATACCTAAGCTTTCTGAATGTATCCCTCACCTTCCCATCAGGACTGATACGCCACACCTGCTTAGCCCTCATACTAAGATAAGCTCCGGAAACCTCGCCAATATGAATAAGCACATCCATATTCATGCACTCCGGCTGATACTGCTGCTGTGTCAGCACCAGCGCCCCCATCACACCGTATTTCCCGTGATAATTGCTGGTATGGTCACATATAACCACGCTATCATAAGCTTCACAAAAAGCATCAATAGCTGCTTCCAGGCCAGCAGGCATTTTCTGGTGCGCTCCTACGAAAATACACACTCGCTTCCCAAATAAATCCGGTAAGGCATCACCACATTCTATGCGACTAATAACAGGCACATCAGGCAGCTTCCTGACAGTAAAATCATCACTATATGTAGTTGTCAGATTGATATGCACCGGGCCGCCACCTCTATGGCGGAGCTCCAGCAAAGCATCATTCAGCATAACGCCATAAGCCCATTTATCTTCATCATCGTGAATCGCCGGTATTGTAACACTCATCCTGGCAATATCCTTCAGCGGACTGCTGCGGTCTATCACCTGTGGCACATGATGCCCTATCCGCCCTGTATGCTGGGTAGAAGTCACTGCCAGCACAGGCAGCTTCCTGTAAAAAGCCTCCGTCAGCCCAGGAATATAATTCCTGGAAGCAGTTGCCCCCGTGCAGCTCAGTGCAACAGGCTCACCGCTTTCCGCTGCAAGACCGCAGGCAATATACGCCGCTGATCTTTCATCAACAGACGAATACAGCTCAAAAAAAGCATCCTGCTGCAAGCTGCCTACAAAGCAAACATTTGTAGCCCCTGGACTGGCAACCACTTTTTTGATCCCATGCCTCTTCATCAAATAAATCAACATCTGAGTGTTGATTTCACTAGTATAAAATGTGTTCATAATACCACGACTCCTGTATACAAATTATTTAATTTCGTATACAATGATATATATCACGCAGTATCTTGATGGAGCGCAGCCTGCTCTTTAGCCTGATGGCAAAAGGCTCTCGCAAAATATCCTCCAGCAAAGGCATAAAAGGCTCCCCGGAATAAAATCTTTGAAAAAACACCCTGCGCTTTGGGTGCATTGCCGGAGAAGAAAAATATGCCGGATTACCCCGGATTGCTTCAGCAAAATTTACCTGGGCAACTCTGGCATCAATGCCCTCAAAAAGCCTGCTCCCCTTCTCGGACTGCACCAGCACCAGGGATGTCCCCCTGCCATCATACATATCCGGCAGCACATTCTGTACACCCCAAAAATCTGCCACGGTTACATCTGATACCCTGTGCCTCTTTCGTGAGGTGCATTGATAGCAAGATTTTCTCAAATACAAATCCTGTAAAAAACCACGCAAATATATATCCGTATACAAGTCATTGCGGTATTTGCTCGAATTTGCGAATATAAATTCGAGCAAAAACCTTTCCCATGAAAGGTTTTTGCTACGGAAGAAGATGTGGGAAATTGTTGTGTCCTTTTTCAGTCCTGCCACATACTGCACATAGCTGCGCCACACAGCTGGCGATGGCACACCATGACAAACAAAATCCACAATGTACAGATTGTTAAAGTCTTTTCCCAGATAGCAACGTAAACCTTCACACTGGCACGGGGTTCCAGAAAATAGCACCGGCCTTCCTCCGGCCAGCTGCTTCCTGACATCGCAAAAAATTTTTCCCACTCTGCTCTGAACATACTTGGAACCCTGCAACTTTTCTATATCATCAATATTATCTATGCGGCAATGGCACACCTCCCAATTTTCATCGAAGGCTGCACCATAAACAGCTCCCCCCTGCCGGAGAATTTTTTCCGCCAAAAGGCGGAATACCCCCCCCGAAGAACTTTTGTCTCTTATTGATGTACTATTGCATATAGCCCCATAGGCCACAGGAAATTTCCCGGAAACATCTTCACAGCCATTGCTGCTCAAAATATTTCCTGCATCCTTCCCATGCTTCTGGCTTTCATTCAGCCTCGGGCATGCCCTGTCACAAGCACCGCAGCCGACACACAACTTATGATTAATAACAGGGTAGAGAAACCCTTCCTGATTCTCTGCCATTTGTATTGCGCCACTTGCACAGACATTGGCACAAGCAGCACAGCCACAGCACCTGCTCTCTGCCAAATCTTCTATCAGCATCTTACTTCACCTGCTTTCCTCAAATGTCTTCACTGCTCCTCCGCGGAGTAGCTCTTTTCATACTCATTTAAATTTCTTCACTGCCCCTAAGAGCAGTCCTTTTTCATACTCATTCATACAACCCCTATAAATGCAAAAACAATAAAGCAGCATATAACTACCAGAATACATAAAAAACAGCAACCAACTATCAATATGTCCTGTAAAATACTTATGGCAACATGCCAGCAGCACAAAACCGATAATCACCAGCCATATCCTGCCCATTTGCCGCCAGAATCTGCCCGTATCAATCCCGATTTTATTTTTATA
>JBJDWY010000175.1:0-21839 GCA_051866255.1 Anaerovibrio sp.
TGAACAGAGTCCACGAACTACCAAACTATTTCAGTCAGTATATGCACGAAGTAACGATCAACCACTACGACAAACTGAAAATTATTCTGTTTGTCCATGATACTCAATGGAGCGTATTTCCTTGACAGCATTTTTCTCATCAACCATGACTACAGTCGGCTTGTAAGCAGCAGCTTCCTTTTCATCGAAGAAAGCGTATGCCATGATGATGACGATATCCTCAGGCTGTACCATGCGGGCAGCGGAGCCGTTGAGGCAGATGACGCCGGAGTTGCGCGGGCCCGGGATGACGTAGGTTTCCAGGCGGGCTCCGTTATTGTTGTTCACCACCTGCACACGCTCATTTGGCAGGATGTGGGCGGCCTCCATGAGAGCCTCGTCGATGGTGATGCTCCCCATGTATTTCAGATTGGCTTCGGTAACAGTGGCGCAGTGGATTTTTGATTTCAGCAGATTCAGTATCATTTTCTGTTCCTTTCTCACTTACAACAATTCAATAATTTTCCATTCAATAATTACAACTCGATAACATTTAACTCACTAACTGTTAACTCATGAACTGTTAATTCAATAACATTCAACTCGATAACTTTTCAAAAGGCTTTTGGGTATTTTTCAGCCCAGTATGATATTATCAATCAGACGGGTTTTGCCAATCTTGACAGCAATGGCAAGGAGGCTTTCTCCGTTGACGGTCTCGATTTCCTTCAGCTCATCGAAGCTGTACAGCTCCACATAGTCAATAACAGCCATTGGCTCAGTGGCAATCTCATCACGGACAACCTTTTTCAGTGCCTCCACGGATTTCTCACCAGCTGCATAAGCTGCCTCTGCCTTTTTCAGGCTGCGGGAAAGCACCAGGGCGGCAGTCTTTTCCTCCGGGGAGAGGTAGGCGTTGCGGGAGCTTCTGGCCAGGCCGGATTCCTCCCGGACAATCGGCACCATGTTGATGTTGACCTGGATATTCAAATCCTTGACAAAGCGGCGGATAACCAGCACCTGCTGGGCATCCTTCTGGCCGAAGAAAGCTTCCTGGGCACGGCTCAGGTTCATGAGCTTGGTTACGACGGTAGCTACGCCCCGGAAATGTCCCGGACGCTGGCCGCCGCACAGCTTGCCGGTGAAGGCGGACTCCACATTTACATAGGTGCCGTAGCCTTCAGGGTACATTTCCTGTGGCTCAGGATGGAAAACTGCGTCTATGCCGACGGATTCCAGCTTTTGGCAGTCCTCCTGGAAGCGGCGGGGATATGCATCATAATCCTCGTTGGGACCGAACTGGACAGGATTTACGAAAACAGAAGCGATGACTACATCACACTTTTCCCTGGCGGTACGCATCAGGGTGAGATGTCCCTCGTGCAGTGCGCCCATGGTAGGCACCAGCCCGATCACCTTGCCTGCCTGCTGGGCAGCCTTGGCAAATTCGGTAATTTCGGCAACAGTACGCAAAATTTTCATCTTTATCGTCTCCTTGCACACAACAAAACAGAAAAATAAAATAGGAACGCAACCTAGAAAAACAAAAACGCCTTCGGGTTCCCCAAAGACGCACAGGTATCACAATATGACAGTTATGCCGTCCGGTGCAGCTCGCTGGGGATGCCGCCCGCAAAATATAAAGGATATTAACTGCCACGCGATAGCATATCATAACTTTTCAAAAAATACAATACAAAACTGAAAAAAATAGTGTATAATATAGCAGTCTTCATAGAGGAGGTATGAAATATGGGCGAGTCCTTTAATATTTATGAATTTCTTAATATGATGAAAAATATTACCCCGGAGGAGCTGGCAGATATGCTGCTGGTGCCGGTGTGCATTCTGCTGGCAGCTCTGTGCATCGGGCAGTTTATCAACAGACTGGTGGAGAACAGGCTGGCAAAGCATTTTGCCGACAGGGAGGAAATCTCTCTCAAGTATATTTTGCTGAAGGCGGCACGGGGGCTGCCAAGGGCATGGATTGTGGGTTCCACCCTGTACTGGCTGATTAATTCCACCAGCCTCAAGTGGGCAGCGGTGGATTTGTTTTCCTATATATTGTCAGCATGGCTGAGCTTTACTTTGTTTCAGGTGCTGGCAAGGGCGGCAACGGGCTTTATTGAGCTTTATGCCCAGCGGCACGAGAATATTCCCCAGACCAGCCTGCTGCCCAATATCGTCAATGTGGTTATCTACGCTCTTGGCATATTGCTGATTCTCAGCTCCATGGGGATTTCGGTGGCACCGCTCCTGACGGCAATGGGTATCGGCGGTATGGCAATCGCCCTGGGCTTGCAGGAAACCCTCGCCAATATCTGTGCCGGTATTTATCTCTTGATGTCCAAGCAGCTGAGCATTGATGATTATGTGCGGCTCAGTACCGGTGAGGAAGGCAGGGTGGAGGATATCACCTGGCGTTTTACGACTATTATTGCCACCTCCGGCAATGCCATCGTGGTGCCGAACCAGAAGATTTCCAGCGCGATTATCACCAACTATTGCATGCCGGAGCCTGACATGGCCATCAAGGTTCCCTGCGGTGTCGCCTACGACAGCGATTTGGACTTTGTGGAAAAGGTCACTGTGGAGGTGGCGGAGCAGGTGACGAAGGAGGTTGATGCCACCGTGACCAAGAAACCGGCGGTGTATTTCCACACCTTCAATGACAGCAGCATAGACTTCAATGTAGTGCTGCACTGCAGCCAGTTTGCCGACCAGTTCAGGCTGAAGCATGAGTTTATCAAGGCCCTGACCAGGCGTTATCGTCAGGAAGGGATAGAGATTCCTTTTCCTATCAGGACTGTCTACAACTACCGGGCGGAAAAACAGCAATAAATTTTCCCACAAAAAATATCGTATGGTGCGTTTCGGTGCATCATACGATATTTTTCTGTCAGCAGCAAAAGGCAGCTGGCCGCCGTTTGCTGCCGGGGTATGATTTTTGCTTATGATGAGCTCGTCAGCTCTCCAGGTGCAGGGTTTCCTTCATGGCAACGCTGCATGCCAGGTCTCCCAGCACGTTGCAGCAGGTGGCACCCATGTCAATCATGGTGTTGACGCTGATATATACCGCCAGGATACCGGCTGGCAGGCCTGCAATGGCGGACAGTGCCGCAAAGCTGGCGATGGCGGCGCCCGGCACGCCCGGGGTACCGATGGACAGCAGGGTATTGCTGAGCATCACTACCACCATCAGCCCCAGGTTCACATCCACGCCGCAGGCGTTGGCAAAGAACACAATCATGAAGGACATGACGATGGAAACCGCATCCATGTTGATGGTGGCGCCCAGAGGCAGGGACAGGGAGGAAATCTCGTTGGGCACTCCCATCTTGTCCGCGCAGCTCTTGGCGATAGGCAGGGTGGCGGAGCTGGAGCAGGTGCCGAAGGCGTTGAGGGCCGCCGGCATGACAGCTCCGAAAAACTCCCGCAGCCCCATCTTGCCCACCAGCCGCACGATGCCGCCATACACAATAAGTATGTACAGCAGCAGGGTGGTGTACAGGGCAATCATGACACCGGCCAGGGAAATAATAGTATCTGTGCCGTTGGCCACTACTACATTGGCAATGGTGCAGAAGACGCCGATAGGGGTAAAGTAGATTACTACTCCCACCACTTTCAGGCAGATGGCGTTGACGGCCTCACAGAGCCGGACGAAGGGCTGGGCCTGTTCCTTGAGGGAGAGGCAGGCGATGCCCACGGCAACTGCGAAGACCAGGATTTGCAGCATGTTGCCCTCGGCGAAGCTGGCAATAGGGTTGGCAGGGATGAGATTTTTGACCGTATCCAGCAGGCTGGTGAATTTCATGGCCTGTACATCGGTCTCAGCCATGGTAATGGAAATGCCCTGGCCAACCCCCAGCATCATGGGGAGGAAAAGTCCCAAAAGGCTTGCCAGCAGGGTAGTGCTGCAAAAATACAGCAGGGACTGGAAGCCCACCCTGCCTGTGGCAGAAATGCTGCCGATGCCCTGAATGCCCGTAATCAGGGAGCAGAAGACCAGAGGATAAATCATCATCCTGAGGGCGTTCATATACAGGGAGCTGACTAAATCTACTGCCGGCAACAGGAACTCAAACCGTCCCGGCACCAGCAGCCCGAAGACAATGCCCAGCAGCAGGCCAAGGAAGATGGCAAAGGTGAGGCCGGCACTGCCTTTTTTTGATAAACCGCTAGTTGACATACATACACACCTCATTTGTGAAAAATAGATGAAAAAATAATTCACATTTCATTTTAGTGTTAAACATATATGTTGTCAATGAATTGCTTATGTATACATAGAAAACTACTAGCGAAATGGGTATAAAGAAAAACACAAAAAAGGCTGGAACTATGTTCCAGCCTCGAGCTATCAATTGGTGACGCGTAAGGGATTCGAACCCTTGAAGCCGCCGTGAGAGGGCGGAGTCTTAACCACTTGACCAACGCGCCAATGACAATAACTATATTACACTATATTTAGATTTGTGTCAATAGCTTTTTTGAAAAAAGTTAAATTTTTGTGAGATGGATTATCTTGTGGCTTATCCTGTCAGCCCTGGACCTTGGCAAGTCCGGCCTGCAGGCGCCTGAAGGATTCCTCCCTGCCCAGGATGTACAGGATTTCCGTTACGCCGCCAGGGGTGACCTTCTGCCCGGACAGGGCGATGCGTGCCGGCCACATGAAGGTGCCCATCTTGATGCCTGACTCGGCAACGCCCGGCTGCAGCACAGCATCAATGCCCTCCGGCGTCCACTCCTGCACCTTTTCCAGGATGGAGATGACCGTCGGCAAAATTTCCGCTGCTTTCTCAGGGGTGACCTTGTTGCGCTTGTTGGCAAAGAGGTCAGTAGCGTAGTCAGGCAGCTGGCTGAAGAAGCCGATCTGCTCACCTACCTGGTTGTAGCGGCTGATACGGGTGCGGAGCAGGGAAGCCAGGCAGAGCCACTTTTCCTCACCGATTTTCTCAGGCAGCTCACCGGCAAAGGCCTTGGCTCCGGCAGCAAAGTCTTCATCGCTCATGGCCTTGAAGTACTCGCCGTTTACCCAGTCCAGCTTGTTGTAGTCAAATACCGCAGGGGACTTGCTGAGGCCGTCCAGATTGAACTTGGCAATCAGCTCATCCATGGTGAAGATTTCCTGCTCGGACTTCGGGCTCCAGCCCAAAAGTGCTACATAGTTGGTAATGGCCTCCGGCAGGTAGCCCATGTCCACCAGCTGGCTGAAGCCTGTGGCGCCGTGGCGCTTGGACAGCTTGGAAACGGAGCCGTCCTCGTTCTTGCCCATTACAGGCGGCAGGTGGATGAAGGCAGGCGGCTCCCAGCCCAGGAACTGGTACAAAAGCACATGCTTCGGGGTGGAGGTGATGAACTCGGTGCCACGGATGACATGGGTAATGCTCATGAGGTGGTCATCAATGACGTTGGCGAAGTTGTAGGTAGGCATGCCGTCCTGCTTCAGGATAACCTGGTCCTCCAGGGTTTCGTTCTGGAAGCTGATGTGCCCGTGTACGGCATCGTTGAAGGCGGTCTCGCCGGTCAGCGGCATTTTCTGGCGGATGACATAAGGCCTGCCCTCTGCCAGGTACTGGTCGATGGTCTCCTGAGGCAGGTCGCGGCATGTCCTGTTGTAGCCGCCGAACGCCTTGGCATCCCCTGCCTCCTGGGCCTCGTGCTGTTCCTCGCTGGAATCACCGCAGAAGCAGCGGTAGGCATGTCCCCGGGCAATCAGCTCCTCGGCGTATTTCTTGTAGATGTCCAGCCGCTGGCTCTGGATGTATGGGCCGCAGTCACCGCCGATGTCGGGGCCTTCATTTGGCACAATATGGGCGGCGGCAAGGGTACGGTTAATGAAATCCACGGCATCAGCTACGAAACGCTTCTGGTCGGTGTCCTCGATGCGCAGCAGAAAATCTCCGTCATTTGCCTTGGCAAAAAGATAAGCGTACAGCGCGGTACGCAGGTTGCCGATGTGCATGTAGCCTGTCGGGCTAGGGGCAAATCGGGTACGGATACGGTCACTCATGTTGAAAGCTCTCCTTTATAATATATGATATGCAAATAATTTTTCCTTCTCAAAGTGTAAACAAAATTGCAATTTGTGTCAAGGAATATAAGCAATTGGCAATATCACATCTGACCATAAATCTGGATATATTAAAAATATCTTTATTGGCTATTTTAGTTATAGCCAAATGCGTATATAATTACAATCGTTCAAAGCTGACGGACAAACATAGAAAGACTATATGTAAACGTTATATACAGAAAATTGTCAATATAGCGGTATGCAGAATGATGAAGGTGAGGATTTGATTATGAGCGAGCAGAAAACAGAGAATAGATATGAGCTGAACAAGCATCTGGCACAGATGCTGAAGGGCGGCGTCATCATGGACGTTACTACCCCTGAGCAGGCCAGGATTGCCGAGGCGGCAGGTGCCTGCGCTGTTATGGCATTGGAGCGGATTCCGGCTGATATCCGTGCAGCAGGCGGCGTGTCCCGCATGAGCGACCCGAAGATGATCAAGGGCATCCAGGAGGCAGTTTCCATTCCTGTTATGGCCAAGTGCCGTATCGGCCATTTTGTGGAAGCGCAGATTTTGGAAGCTATTGAGATTGACTATATTGATGAGAGCGAGGTTCTCTCCCCGGCTGACAATATTTACCACATCGACAAGCATCAGTTCAAGGTGCCTTTTGTCTGCGGGGCCAAGGATTTGGGTGAGGCACTGCGCCGCATCAGCGAGGGTGCTTCCATGATCCGTACCAAGGGCGAGCCGGGTACCGGCGATATTATCCAGGCTGTGCAGCACATGCGCAAGATTAATGCAGAGATTGCCCGGGTGGCTTCTTTGCAGAAGGATGAGCTTTTCGAGGCTGCCAAGGAGCTCCGGGTGCCTTATGACCTGGTGCAGTATGTGCATGAGAACCGCCGCCTGCCTGTAGTGAACTTTGCTGCCGGTGGCGTGGCAACTCCTGCTGATGCTGCCCTGATGATGCAGCTGGGTGCGGAGGGCGTCTTCGTAGGTTCCGGCATCTTCAAGTCCGGCAACCCTGAGAAGCGTGCGGCAGCTATTGTCCAGTCCGTTACCAACTACAAGAATGCTGACCTGATTGCCCGTCTTTCCGAGGATCTGGGCGAAGCAATGGTGGGCATCAATGAGGATGAAATCAGCCTGCTGATGGCAGAGCGCGGCAAATAAGAAGGTAAATTAAGACGGTAAATAAGAAGGTGCTGTTTTATGAAAATAGCTGTTTTGGCTTTGCAGGGAGCCTTTATAGAGCATGAGAAGGTTTTGTCGGAGCTGGGGGCAGAGTGCGTTGAGCTCCGCAATGCCGAGGATTTGCAGCAGGATTTTGATGCCCTGGTGCTGCCGGGAGGCGAAAGCACCGTGCAGGGCAAGCTCCTCCGGGAAAGCGGCATGTTTGCGCCGTTGAAGGAGCGCATTGAGGCAGGGATGCCGGTTCTGGCTACCTGTGCCGGGATGATTCTGCTGGCTGACCATATTGCTGATGACGATACTCGTCATTTTGCCACTATCCCTATGACCGTAAAGCGAAATGCCTACGGGCGGCAGCTGGGCAGCTTCCACGCCTATGGGGAGCTGGAGACGGTAGGGCAGGTGCCTATGACCTTTATCCGGGCGCCTTATGTGGTGTCTGTGGAGGATGGCGTTGAGGTGCTGGCAGAGGTGGATGGCCGCATTGTGGCAGTCCGCTACGGCAGCCAGCTGGCCCTGGCCTTCCATCCGGAGCTGGATGCTGACAGGCAGGTGCACAGCCTCTTTGTGGAGATGGTGGAGGCGTACCTCCATGGCAGCCAGCAGCGCCATAGTGCCTGAGCTGTATTTATCTCAGTATTACTACAGTGTCTGATGTGTACTTGTTTCGGCATCACTATAGTGTTTGAGCTGTATTTGCTTCAGCATTGCAATAAAATAGGAAATATGTATTATAAAAATGGGACTTTGCGTTTATTGCAGAGTCTTATTTTTTACCCAAAAGACCTAAAAATAATTTCAAGTAATAAAATATCTAGCTTAATTATTGAATTTCAAAACTGATAGTGCTATACTTTAATCGTAATTGTCAGAATATTTATAGGGAGATGATTAAATTGCGATTTAATTCAGTCAGGCAGCGGCTGGTAATGCTGTTTGTCCTGCTAAGCGCGGTGGCTACTGTATCAGTAGGTGGTTATTTTATCTTTTCGATTATTGAGCAGAATGAGGAAGCGGCAGCCAGCTATCGGACTATGATGGAGGAAGCTTTTGACAGGGAAATCAAGCTGCAGACAGAGGGGCTGGTGTCCTCCCTGAACGGTATTTATGAGGAGCAGAAGGCAGGTGCCCTGACCGAGGAGCAGGCAAAGAAGCTTGCCATTGCCACTATCAAGGCGAACCGCTATGATAACGGCAAGGGATACTTTTTTGCCGATGACAAGGCAACAGGCGTCTGCGTAGCCCATGCCACCCTCGGGGCGAAAGTAGAGGGCAAGCGGCGCATTGATGACAAGGACAGCCATGGAGGCTCCTATATGCAGGAGATTTTCAAGGCAGCTACCAGCAGCCCGGAGGGTGGCTACTCCAATTTTTATTTCCCGAAGCCGGGAGAAACGGAGGATTTGCCAAAGCGGGGCTATTCCATGGAGTTTAAGCCTTATGGGTGGATTATCTGCACAGGCACCTGGACTGATTATATTGATACTGCTGTGGCGGAGCATGAGGCAAAGGCTGATGAGGCCTTGTGGCATCAGATTGCGGTGTCCGTGGTGCTGCTGATTGTTTTGGAGGCGTTGATTATCCTGTGGGGCATGAATCTGGCTGCCGGTTTTGCCAAGCCTATCGGCAGTGCGACCAAGGCGATGGAGCAGTTTGCAGCCGGGGATTTCAAGTCAGATTTGCAGCATCTGGATGAGAGCCGCAGCGACGAGCTGGGGGCTATGGCAAGGGCACTGAAAACGGTGCAAAGCTCCATGCACGAGCTGGTTAAGCATGTGCAGGCATCGGCTGACCAGGTGGCAGGCCATGCAGGGCAGCTGACGAATATCTCGGAGCAGTCGGCGCAGGCAAGCACCCAGTCAGCCGGGGCGATTACGGATGTGGCTGAGGCGGCAGCAGGTCAGCTGGAGGCTGTTAATTCCGCGGTGGCCGCCCTGGAGAGGCTGTCTGCCGGTATGCAGGATGTTGACGAGGATGTCAAAAAGAGCGTGGAGCAGACGGAGATGGCACGGCAGGCTTCCCATGATGGCAGCCAGGTAATCAGCCAGGCACTGGGCGGCATGAAGGCGCTGCAGCAGGCGGTGGCAGATTCGGCACAGGTGGTCAACCAGCTGGGGGAGCGTTCCCATACTATAGGGGAGATTACGGATACCATTACCGGCATTGCGGGTCAGACAAACCTTTTGGCACTGAATGCTGCTATTGAGGCGGCAAGGGCCGGGGAGGTCGGCCGCGGCTTTGCCGTAGTGGCAGAGGAAATCAGGAAGCTGGCGGAGCAGTCCCAGGATGCGGCCAGCCGTATTGCGGCTCTTATCGGCGAAATTCAGCAGGATACCCAGTTGGCTGTAACCAGCATGGTGAAGGGCAAGGCAATGACGGATGATGCCCTGAAGATGGCGGAGGATGCAGGAGCTGCCTTTGACCATGTGGACGGGGCTGTGGCACAGGCTGCGGAGAAGTCCAATGAGATTGCAGACAGGGTTCAGGAAGCCACAGACCACACGCAGAAAGTATTTGAAGCGGTGGAGAAGGTGCGCGACATGAGCAGCAAGATTTCTGATGATTCCCAGAGCGTTTCGGCAGCTACCGAGGAGCAGTCTGCGTCTGAGGAAGAAATGGCGGCCGCCTGCCAGCAGCTTTCCCGTATGGCGGAGGAGCTGGCGCAGGGTATCCACAAATTCAGGGTTTAATTTTGCCTGGCCGGTGTAAAGTTACGGCAGCAAAACAACGATATAGTGTATGCGGGGCTGGTGGAGCTTGACTGCACCGGCCCTTTTATTTTATTCTTTATAGTTTTATTGTTTATGATGTATGTTTTAAGGAGTATGCTGTTTGAAGAACAACACCTTGGAGATTGCAGCCTGACCGGAAGGTCGGACTACAATTGAAGTAATTTGCACTTGGTATTTGTATAAGGCCTTCCGATGGATTTTTGGATTTTTTGGCAGGGAGCTTTTTGATGGCTGATGAGCAGTCAGAGGCTTCTTTGTGTTAGTGTGCTTAATTTGCGAAAATCGTCAGGAGGAAAAACAATGAGCAAGAATTTTATCAATAATGACCGTATTAATGTAAGTGATGGTGGCAATAGCAATAGTGAACGGATGAGCATCGGGAAGTTTGTTAATGGCAATAACAGGGTAATTATCCGTCATGAGCGGCAGGAGGAGCAGCGGCAGGTGGAAAGCCTGGTGCGGGAGTCCTTTTGGAATGTGTATCGTCCCGGCTGCCTTGAGCATTATGTGCTGAACCAGCTGCGGCAGGATGAGGCATTTGTGCCGGAGCTGAATTTTGTCATGGAAATGGCAGGTCGGCTGATAGGGCAGGTTATTTTCATGCAGGCGGAAATCAAGGCTGATGATGGCAGGAACATTCCCATCATGACCATGGGGCCTATCTGCATTGCGCCTGAATACAAGCGGCAGGGCTATGGAAAGATTCTGCTGGATTATGGCTTTCAGCAGGCAAAAGCTTTGGGAGCCGGTGCCCTTTGCTTCGAGGGAAATATTGATTTTTATGGCAAGAGCGGCTGCGTGGAGGCGTCAGAGTGCGGCATCCGCTATCACGGGCTGCCGGAGGGGGCTGATGCCTCGTTTTTCCTGTGCCGTGAGCTGATTCCGGGCTATCTGGAAGGGATTACCGGCGAATACGCCACCCCGAAGGGATATTTTGTGGATGAGGCAGAGGCGGAGGAGTTTGACAGGCAGTTTCCGCCAAAGGAGAAGCTGAGGCTGCCGGGGCAGATTTTCGGCTGAGAGGATAGTTTGTAAATGACCTTGCAAATTTTGCAGGGAAATTGTATAATGGAAATATGAAAAAGGTGCTACCGATAGACGGTCAGCCCTCAAAGTAGTTGGTCAGAATGACCGCCGGTTTTGCGGACTCAGGCGGTCATTTCTGCTTTCTACTGACGTCTTTTCCCAGCTGATAGCCGAAGTTAATGCAGGCAATCGCCAAGCCAATAGCTCCGACAACAAATGCAGCGATAGAAATCGACATGAGCAGCACCCCCTCCGTCAGGGATTCCTCTTGCGAGGTTTCTATGTAATCGGAGGGTCACAGTCCCTCCGTAATTGGTTTCAGGAGGGCTGGCCGCCTACCGTATTGGTAGCACCTATCTTATTATAGCAAATATATATACGGCATGCAATATATTCGATGCAAATATTGGAGCACTTGCAGTTTTGTTGCAGGTGTTTTTTTGTGTGGGCGCACAGCAAAAAGGCTCACGGCGAAAAAGCCGTGAGCCTTGTGTTTTCAATGGCGGAGAGAGGGGGATTCGAACCCCCGGTGGTTATTGGCCACACCTGATTTCGAGTCAGGCACCTTCGACCACTCGGACACCTCTCCGCAGTATGTGTTTATACCGGCATAATAATGCCAGCCAGATTATTATATACTAAAACGCAGAAAAATGAAAGTGTTTTCTGTGGGCTTTATCTGCCAGCGTGAATATATTACAGGCACAGCTTGCGTGCAATGTATGTATTTACGGGGAAGGCATCACATATGCACCAGCTCGTCGTAGACATCCCGGACAGAGGTATAGCCGCAGATGTTTTCCACAACTGATGAGGTGCGGCCTGTGCGCATCAAATCCTGCAGCAGTTCCAGGTATTCATTTTCGCCGGTGCTGGCAAAGCAAAACATAAGATTTACTGTGTTGCTGTCCTCAAAGGTAACGCCCTGAGGGGCAACCAGCAGGGAAAGCCCGTCCTTCATGACACCGAATTTCTTGTTGGCATGCGCCAGGGCTACCCGGGGACTGATGATGATATAGCTGCCGTACTGGCGGACATTTTCGATGCATTGCTGCATGTACTGCTCTGTGATGTATTGGTCAGCTACAAGCCTTGCGGCAGTTTTTTCGATGGCCTGCTGCCATGTCAGGGGCTCATCGGCAAAGAGAATATAATTCTGGTCCAGGAGCTGGGCAATGGCATTTTTCTGCCGCTGTTCCAGTTCCTTGGCATATTGCAGGACCATTTCCTTTATCTTGTTGAAAATCACCGGGGAGATAACTCTGTGGTCCCGGGCTTCCGCCGCCTGTTGCAAAAAACGCATCCGCATATATGACGTGGGATGTAGCTGGGAGTGTTTGTGCTGCAGGGAATATTTCTGTATCATCAGCAAATCCTTCATATCAAGAAAAGGATTTACCTTGAGCACGGCATAGCTGTCCGTGTTCAGCTTTACAGTGGAAATAATAAAGGCAACCTCCAGCTGTTTGTCCTTCAGGAGGCGTTCTGCCTCGTTGGCGGAAAAAACGCCTGCGATATGAAAATCAAAGTAATTGCGGATTTGTACCTCAAGGTACTTGCCGGTTGCCATGCTGCCGGGACAGACTATGGCAACGGAAAGCCTGTCAGCATATTCATCATGGCGGATGATGGCAACGCCCATGTGGATGACAATGGAGCGTTTCATGTTGTCGCTGAGTTTGTAATGCAGGAGATTTTCCAGAATATGGGCATGCGCCGAGACAAGCTGATAGATTTTTTTGTAGTCAATCAGGGCATCATGAGCTTCCGGCAGCTCAATGAACTGGTCATCCGTCATGTCCTTCATGCTCTTGATGTGGTTCAGCAGGGAGTCCAGCAGGGCTGTATCCCGGGTGAATTCCATGCCCAGCTCTGCCTGGAAGCTGTTGAGAAAATCCACGACTACCCTGTAAAGCTCCACCTCATCAATAGTGCGCACATGCATGGACACGTCCTGCTCGTCTGCAAAGCCCAGGAAATCCTCCTGCATACGGCTGGTCAGGTGGGCACCCAGCTGGCTGGCAGTGTATTGCAGCAGCTGCAGCAGGGTGTCGCTGGCAGCTGGCAGGGGCTTGCTGCCGGTGCGTTCCCAGGGATATTCTTCCTCCATGTTCATGAGGGTAAAGGTATAAACAGCTATGCTGTAAAAGGCTTCCTCCGTCAGCAGCAGGTCATTCAGGCGGCTGTATGTCTGCAAATAGCTGAACACCTGGGCAAAGCTGTAGCGGATGTGCAGCTTTTTCAGGATGAAGCACTGGAAAAAGCCCTCGTTTTTGGTGTTGATGCTGATGCGGCGAAATACCTCGGTAAGCAGACGCACCTTGGCACCCGGCTGGCATTTGATGGCAACGCCCTTGCCGGCGTCGGAGAGCAGGAAAACATCGTATGCTTTCAGAAAGCTGCGCAGCTCGTCAAAATCGTTGATGATGGTGGCACGGCTGACACACAGCTCGTCGCTGATGCGCTGCATGGAGGTGTAGGTATCGCTGGTCAGCAGGGATACCACCATGTAGAAAAGCCTTTCCTCGTTGGACAAGCGGTAGTTGTATATGTCCATGTTGTACAGGCAGGCGGCAAGATGGCTGCCGTCAAAGCTGTCACCTCGCAGGATTCGGCCTGCCTCATCTATGTCCAGCAGGGGCAGGTTCAGCTTTTTGATAAATTCATTGATTTCCTTTATGTCATTTTTGATGGTGCGCAGGGATACGGCATATTTTTCGGCAAAATGCTGCAGGGTGTAGTCTTTTTGCTCATGGCGGATGAGTTTCTGGAGAATTTCTGTACTGCGTTTTTTCATGTCTGGTCTGTACTCCCTTCTGGCAGTCTGGCGATAAGCATGGAATTTATTTCTAGTATTTATTTTTAGTATTTATTTATGGAGCCTGTTTGGCAAGCTTGCTCATACGTAAAAGTTTTCTGTGCAGATACGACAAAAAATCCGCAGGCATTGCAACGGATTTCTTGCTGGGTACGGGTGCATGGCCTGCCTTTCAAGCAGCGGATATGCACTGTACCTGAGAATAAGGATTAGGAGTTATTGGGGAAAGTATCAGAGAAAATGTATTGGAAATTTTGAGAAAACTTGCTAAAGCTTAGTAAAGCTTGCAAACATCACTCAATGCTGGCATGGCGCTTTGCCATAGCCTGGTTTTTGTCACCGCCCTGGCGGCTCATCTTGAGGATTACTGCGTCAAAAATCATCAGCAGCATCTGCTCAAAGAGGCTGCCCAGGGGCTGGACGCTGGCGGCGGAAGTGCTGAACTTGCTGCCGCTTTCGATGCGGATGAGGGGCTCCACCTCTTTGGTCAGGGAGGAATCCCCCATGCCGGTAATGGCCAGGACGGAGGCACCGGACTTCATGCCGCTTTTGACGGCACTGACTACGCTGGCGGTTTCCCCGGAGGAGGAGGCCACGATGAGCAGGTCTCCGCTGCCTACGGACGGGGTTGTGGTCTCGCCTACCACAAAGGCGGTGAGCCCGATCTGCATAAACCGCATGGCAAGTGCCTTCAGCATCAGCCCGGAACGGCCGGTGCCGTACACGAAGATACGGGGATGTGCCTGGGCCTGGGCGATAAATTCATCAATTTTTGTTTCGGGTATGGTATGGGAGGAAGCCTTCAGTTCCTCGTTGATTTCCATTAATTCCATGCTTTTCACCTTCTGCTTGCTTATCAATATTACCAGTATTCCTGCTTACCTGTCCAGTTCAGGGTAGAGCAGTACCTTGCCGAAGCTGCGAGGGGTTTCCATGATGGCCTCAAAGATGGCAGGGCCTTCGCTGAGCTTTGCCTGATGGGTAATCATGTCGGTGACCTTTACCTTGTGATGGCCGATGTAGTCCACGGCATTTTCCCATTCCTTGCCAGGGTACGGGGCGGAGATGGTGCACCAGGAGCCTACGATGTTCAGCTCGTTGCGCATGATTTTCTCAAAGTAGAAGCGAGGCACAGGCACATCGGCATAAGGGATGCCCATGTAGATTACCTGGCCTCCCTTGCGAGGCAGTCCCAGCACCCTGGCCGCCGTAAAGGCGTTGCCTGCGGACTCGATGGCCAGGTCAACCCCGTCGCAGTATTTGCGGATTTCATCGTGAAAATCCACGTTGGCGGTGTTGATGGTGACATCTGCACCGAATTTTTTGGCCAGCTCCAGCTGGGCATCGTCCAGGTCAAGGGCGTAGACGGTCTTGGCACCGAAGGCCTTGGACCAGGCGATGCACATGAGCCCGATGTTGCCGCAGCCTACTACGGCAACGCTGTGTCCCATCTGGATATTGGACTGGTACAGGCCGTGGATGGCAACGGTGGCTGGCTCCGTGAGGGCACCCTCCTCATAGCTCATGCCGTCAACCATCCTGATGAGGTTTTTGGCAGGCAGCTTGATGTATTCGGCAAAGGCACCTGGCGCATAGGCACCGATGGTGTTCAGCTTCTCGCATCTGGACGGATGGCCGCTGCGGCAGGCAGCGCATTCGTGGCAGACCAGGTTAGGGCAGCCTACTACCCTGTCCCCCGGCTTCAGGCTGGTGACGCCTGCACCTGTGCTGGCAACTTCACCGGCAAACTCATGCCCCCAGATATTGCCAGGCACATAAGGCCCCAGGTTGCGGTAGCGGGCAATATCGGAGCCGCAGATGCCCACGGCCTTTACCTTGACGATGACATCATCATCCTTGTCTATGACAGGCATTGGCACGTCTTCGTAACGTAAATCTCTTTTGGCATAAAAGGTCAGTGCTTTCATTTATGTATTTCCCCCTTCTGTGATTTCAAAAATGAGAGTATTCCTCTCTGTGTTGCCTATAATGATTTTATGCTTGATAATTTGGTAATTGGGTGGTTGGACAGGCAGCTGGCTGATTTGACTGCTTTGGCCGACTGGCGGCAGGCTCAGGCGATGGCTTCGCGCATGGCTTTGATATTGGCAGCCTTGTCCCCCTTGAACAGATAGCCGCCGGATACGAAGACATTGGCTCCGGCGCGGTGACACTGGGCTATATTGCCTGCATCGATGCCGCCATCCACCTCCACATCCACGGATGGCCCTACGATGGAGCGCACCTTCATGATTTTATCCGTCATGTCCGGCAGGAAATGCTGGCCGCCTTCCCCCGGATTGACAGTCATAATCAGCACCATATCCACCAGATGGGCTACTGCACTGATGGCTTCTGCCGGGGTGCCGGGACTCAGCACCACGCCGCATTTTTTGCCCAGCTTCCTGATTTTTTGCAGGCAGCTGTAGAGACGGGTGGTGGACTCAACGTGAATGGTGATGATATCAGCCCCGGCGGCAGCGATTGCCTCGATGTGGTTTTCCGGCCGTTCAATCATCAGGTGCACGTCCAGGGGCATGGAGGTCATCTTTTTCAGCATGGCAATGTGGTCGGCACCGAAAGCCATGCGCTCCACGAAATGACCGTCCATGACATCTACATGGAGCAGCTCCACATGGTTTTCCTCAAGGATTTTGAGGTCATCGGCAAGGGTTGCCAGATTGGCGGCAAATACAGATGGCGATAATTTTGTATGCATAGGTTGTATCCTCCTTAGAAAGCGGTTGATTAGGAGCCGCAGATAATCTGCCTGTCAGCCGATTTTGGCGGCCAGGTAGTCAATCAGTTCATTTTCCGGCAGTTCCAGGCAGCGGGTGATTTCCTCCCGGTCGTTCAGGAAGCCCATGAGATTTTGCAGCACGGCAAGATGCTCGTTGGGATTTTTGATGGCCAGGTTCAGCACCAGCCTGGTTTCGATTTTTTCCTGGTCATCGTCCATGCGGTAGAAGGTAACCGGTTTATCCAGGCGCAGGATGCAGATGGCATTTTCCTGGATGCCGGTATCCTTGCAGTGAGGAATGGCCACAGGGATTTCCGTAGGCAGCCCGGTAGGGTAGCTCCGTTCCCTGAGGCAGCATTTTTTGCCGAAGCCGTCACCTACGATGCCTGCCTTGTACAGGGCATCGGAGCAGATGGAGATTGCTTCCTCTGAATTTTGGGCATGGCCGCTGAGAACCAGATAGCGGTTTTGGGACATTGATAGCACCTCGTTTCAGTTTGTCAGTGACAGATTAGTTCATCAATGAATGTACCAGGGATACGATGACGTTGCCAGGGTTCCAGCCGAAATGGGAGGCTGTTACCATGCTGTCAAAATGTACGCCTGTTACGGTCATCATCTGGGTTGCCTCACCGGCAAAGATATTGGCAAAGAACAGGGTGACGTACATGATGCAGGTCATGACCACCAGGGTGCGGAAGATGTTGCCGTTGCTGCCCAGCACGCACATAGGGGCCAGGTAGCACACCTCTGCCAGGATGCCCAGTGGGAAGAACCGCATGTCAGGCACCAGGAAGGCCAGGATGATGGTGACAGGAATCATGATGGCGGTGCAGGTGATGCAGGCAGGGTCCCCCAGTCCCAGGGCAATATCCATGCCGATGTAGACATCTGCATCATCGCCGATTTTGCTTTTCATGTAAGTGTTGGCATAGGTGCCGATAGGGGAAAGCCCCTCCATCATGATGCCTACCATGCGCGGTATGAGCAGCATGGAGGCGGCAACGCCCATGCAGATGGTCAGTGCTGCACCCAGCGGCTGGCTGGTGAGCAGGGAAAGGAAGGCGCCTACAACGATGCCGATGATGGCAGGCTTGCCGAAAACGCCCAGCTTTGCCTCGATGGCGCTCATTTCCACATCGAGGTTTTTCAGCCCCGGGATGGCATCAATGATTTTGTTGATGAATACGGCAATCGGATAAACCCATGCCACAAAGGACAAGGTGGTGCAGGTGGTTCCCTCCAGCCCGAAGAACTCGCCCCATTTGGGAGCTGCCCACTGGGCAAAGAACAGGGTGACCACGGCCAGGGCGATGGTGACCATAAACCCGATGATGGCACTGCCAAACAGGGCATAGGCGAGGGCCCCCGGCACCAGGAAGTGCATGAAGTTCCAGATGTCCACATTCAGCACCTTGGTCACCTTCAGGCGTACCAGAATCAGGTTGATGATGACGATGGCAGGAATGGCCAGCACCGCGAAGGGCACTGTCCAGGCTGCACCGCCCAGGGCGGCAAAGCCGATTTCCAGCACGTTGTAGCCGGAGCCCATTGATTCATAATAGGACATGACAGGCTGGATGGTGGTTATCAGCAGGTTGACCGCCAGGCACAGGCCCTGGAAGCCGATGCCTACAAAAAGCCCTGCCTCTATGGCCTGCCCCAGCTTCATGCGGAAGAACAGGCCCAGGAGGCAGATAACTACCGGCAGCAGCACGGCGGCTCCCAGCCCCACGAAGCCCTGAAAAAACTCTAACAGCATATCCATGACAAATTTCTCCTTCCTTCATGGCTGGCGGCCTATCAGCTTTCGGCGATTTTCTTCAGCAGGGCGGCAACATCTGCCTTTACCTTGGCCTCGTTGACGCCGGATACCAGCCCGAAGACGGAAAGATGCGGCTTGTCCAGCGGTTTGCGGTAGTTGGCGGTGGTGAATACCACGTCCACGTTGCTCTGCTGGCTAGGGATGTCGGCGATTGTGCACTTGTGCACCTCGATTTCTACTCCTGCTTCCTTGGCGATGGCCTTAACGGCTTCCTGAGCGATGGTAGAGGTTGCTACTCCGCTGCCACATGCTACTAATACAGATACCTTTTTCATTTTCAATTCCCCCTGATTTTCAATAGTTTGGTTGTTAAACTTTAGCTTGGTCGTTAAATTTTGGCTTGGTAGTTAATCTTTAGATTGGTGTTTAAACTTTAATAGATAGCTTTGCTTTTTGCCTGGGTGGCAGCATGAGATTGCTGGTGATTAAGCTTGTCCGGTTTTGTAAGCGCTTATTTCCTTTAGCTTGCTTCAAGTATAAATGAGAATTGTTTTTTTCGCTACGGGAATGTATTGCTTTTGGTTTGCACGTTTTTTTACCAGTCTGTCAAAGGAGTGGGGCAGCGGTGGCAGGATTTTGACAGGCTGGTCAAAAAGCTTTCCCTGCCGCGGTAATTTTTTTATTAATGATGGAGAGTCATTGTGCTATTAGTACAAAAGATAAAGTTTATGTCAAGATTAGTTGAAGCAAATGATTTGTATATTTTATTGAATATTAGGTGCGTTTTGATTGTAATCGTCAGGTTAGGTATATTATAATCATTATGTATAAGATTCTTGTGTTTTAGGATAAAACGAAGTGGTATAAAGAGGAGAGTGTAAAATGAAAAAAGTGGTAAGGCTAAACTATATCGAAATGGCAGGAAAACACTGTTTTACAATGAGCATGAGCTGCAAAGGCAACTGCTGGGACAATGCACCTATGGAAAGCTTTTGGGGCACTTTGAAACAGGAATGGCTAAACGAAAAACATTTTCGTACCCGTGCCGAGGCTAAGTCTGCAGTTTTCGAATATATATGGATTTTTTATAACCGCCAACGTATACATTCCACAAACAATTACCAAACGCCGGAGGAATATTACGCAGCCAGGGAAAATCTCAAAAAAGTCGCAGCGTAAGTTCATCCAAAATCGTAAAATTGAGAAAAAGAAAGCCATTTTTAGAATGAGTTAGAAATCTTTCATTTTAGGTGTCTAATCGCCGTGGGAAGGGTCATGGGCAATGGTTATTGTTTTGTCAGCCTTACAATGTCTGTTCACTTTTGGGAAATCGCTCTGTTCATGCATATGTAACATCAAACTCAAAAGGTTCGTATCGATCGTTTTTCTGCACGGCATCTGCTGCAGAACTGCATATGTCATGTGCATGGCATGAAAACTCAGAATTAAGAAATTGTCCGCCAGAAGAAGCATTATCATGGAGTTCTTGGAAGCTATGGGGTAGTATGGGGTAGAATGAAGGTTATGCCGCATAAAAGTTGTAAAGTGCTGTCATAGGTATATAAAATTCTCTGCCTGCTCACATCCTCCACATAAGGATTTTTCTTCAACACATCCATCTCAGCAGAGGACAGCATCCCCCTTGCCATGACAATTCACCTCGCATATTAATTAGTCTCAAGAAAACTCTTGATTTGCAAACATTTATATGCTAGAATATACGTAATAAAAATTTGCTCTCATTAATAACTTCCATAGTTATTAATCCAATTCCCATAGTGGAAAAATATATACTTTTCATGTTATAATAAAGGCGGTGAAAGGATTGAAAACGGTAAACAATAACGCTAATTCACCATTACTCCCAAAAGATGATGCACACTGGCAACGGCTGATAGCCAGGGTTCAGGCAATGACGCTGATGGATGACATTTTCTTCAACTGTTTCATGGAAGACGATACCGCTGCCATGCAGTATGTCCTGAACATCATCATGGAACGGCATGACCTGAAGGTCATCAGCGTAAAAACTCAGTATGCTGTTCCCAACATTTATGGGCGCGGTGTCCGCTTTGATGTATTGGCCATCGACCAGTACGGCAACGAATACAACTTTGAGGTGCAGAATGTCAGCAGCGGAGCTGCTCCCAAGAGAGCCAGGTACAACATTGATATGCTGGATCTGCGGCATCTGAAAGCAGGCGATGACTTCGATGACCTGCCAGAGACATATGTGATCTTCATTACCGCAAAGGATGTGCTGGGATACGGCCTCCCCATCTACCACATTGACAGGCATATCAACGAGCTGGGCATAAAGTTTGACGACATGGCTCACATCATCTATGTCAATGGCGAAAACCAATCCGACACACCCCTGGGCAGGCTCATGCAGGATTTTCAGAACGCCGACCCGGCAGAAATGCACTCCAAACTTTTAGCGGACAAAATGAAACATCTAAAATCTCTTGACGAGGAGGTATGTAAAATGTGCAATATAGTAGAAGAATATGTTGCCGAGAGAATGGCAGAGGCGAAGGCGGAGCTTGCCAAAGCTGAAGCCGCTAGAGCTGAATCTGAAGCCGCCAGAGTCAAATCTGAAGCCGCCAGAGTTAAAGCCGAAGAAAAAGCGGCAACCAGCAAACTTGATTCTATAAAGAATCTTATGAAGAACACTCATTGGTCAGCCGAAAAAGCCATGGAAGCCATTGGCATCCCAAAATCAGATTATACTCAGTACCTTGCCCTGCTCTAACTCAATAATTCAGTCAATAAGCTGCAGATTCCTGCGGCTTATTTTAAATTTCGCCTCATCTTATTCCTTACTCACATCCAATACAGCACTTTACAACTTTTATGTGGCATAACCTTCATTCCAACTCATAGCTTCCAAGAACTCCATGATGATAGCGGAATTTTTGGCAGTTTGGGCACAATCAGCCAAACTGCCAAAAAATATTTCCTTGTTTATCTTAATGTGGCAGAAGACTCCCTTCCTCTATAGGAGGGAGATGACCAGCACGTCCACCGAATTTACGCAAGTAATTGAGGTGGACAATAGAACATAGTTGTGGTATAATAGTAAGTGACAGGAGGTGAACGATGTGTTACAGCAGAAAGGCTATCAGTATCGAATATATCCCACTAAAAAGCAGCAACAGCTAATCAATCAGACACTTGGATGTGCCAGGTTTGTGTATAACAGGTTTTTGACTATCCGTAATGAAGCATGGACAAATTCAAAAACAAGCGTGACTTACAATCAGACCAGCAAAATGCTGACCGAGTTAAAATGTGATCCAGACTATGTATGGCTGAATGTGGTGGATAGCACCTCGCTGCAGCAGGCGTTAAAGGATTTGGATAAGGGATTCAAAAACTTTTTTGCCAAAAATGCAGGCTATCCGCGATACAAATCAAAGCATAATCATTGCCTTAGCTATCGTTCCCAGTGCGTTAATAACAATATTGCAATCAAGAATGGCAAGCTGAAGCTTCCAAAAATAGGCTTGGTAAAAATAAAGCTTTCCAGGAATTTCACAGGCAGAATTTTGAATGTCACTGT